>NZ_JBFUBY010000035.1:0-21376 GCF_056405515.1 Polaromonas sp. P1_G2 | reverse complement strand
CTCAAGTGGATGATCGACCGCATCGAAGGCACGGGCAAGGGTTCCGAGCACATCACCGGCATCAGCCCCGCCTATGAAGACCTGAACTGGACCGGCCTCAACTTCAGCGCCGAGCAGTTCAACACCGTGACCAGCATCGACAAGGCCGCCTGGCTGAAAGAGCTGGAGCTGCACGCCGAACTGTTCAAGCAACTCGAACATCACCTGCCGAAAGAGCTGGGGGAGACCAAAGCCGCGATCGAGCGCCGCCTGGCTGCCTGATCGGCCTGCCATGCGGGTGCGGCGCACGACCTGCGCCGCGCCTCATGCCCCTGAAACCATCCGGCGACAGGGCAAAGAAAAAGCCACCTGACAAGGTGGCTTTTTTGTGGGCCGCCGCGGCGGGCTGCCCGGCATCCGGCGGGATGCTTAGATATAGCTGCGATGGTAGGCGCGCAGCACCGAGACACCGTTGACAGCCTCGGCACGCTCGGCCTTGACGGCGGGAGCGGCTGCGACTTCTTCAACATCGGCCGCGCGTTGCAGGGCCATTTGCAGATCGGCCATCACGCGGGGATCGTTCCGGGCGGCTTGCCACAGGCGCTGGTCGGCGCGGGCTTCGGCCAGGCTGCGCGACCAGCGGTCGAGGCCGGTCTTGACGCGGGCGGCGGCGTTGCGTGCGCTGCCGGCAAAAAGCGCCAGGGTGGCAAAGGCGATGGCCCACAGCGCGATCCACATCACCAGCAGATGGCCTTCGGTAACGCTGTCCATCACCTGGTAAGCCACCACCATAACGGCGGCCGCAACGGCGGACAAGAGCAGCGTGGCGAGGCCGCGGGTGCCGGAGAATGCATGGCCCAGCTGGCGTACGGCACCAAAGGCCGACTCAGCACGGACAACGCCGGGATGCTGTGTGGAATGTTTGATATTGACGAAGCTGGTCATGAGGAACTCCCGATTGGTTATCCCCGCCGGGACACAGATATCTCAGCGGGTAAGGGGATATTAGGGTTATCACTGATGTTACTCAACTTTATCTTTATGATGTGATTCATTCACAATAGTGATAATCCTGGGCCAAACCCGCTCACCTACCCCCKTCCACCCCCTTCCACTTCCTTGAATCCCCTTAATTTCCGGACGCTTGACCTGAACCTGCTTCGTGTTTTCGACGAAGTGATGGCCGAGCGCAGCCTGACGCGGGCGGCCCGCAACCTGTCGCTGACCCAGCCCGCCGTCAGCAATGCGCTGCGCCGGCTGCGAGAGACCCTGGGCGACGAGCTGGTGCAGCGCAGCGGCCAGGGCATGGCGCCCACATCGCGCGCCCTGGCCATCTGGCCGGCCGTGCGCGAGGCGCTGCAGCAGCTGCAAGAGTCGCTGGTCCCCAGCGAATTTGTGCCCGGCACGGCCAACACCACCTTTGTGCTGGCCATGGCCGACGCGACCGCGGCCGAGCTGATGCCCGGCCTGGTCGAAACGCTGGATCAGGAAGCCCCCGGCGTGTCGATGCGGGTGGTGCCGCTCACCACCCGGGACCCACGGCGCATGCTCGACGAAGAGACCTGCGATATGGCCGTCGGCTACTTTCCCTCGCTGCTGGCCGACCTGACCGCGCACGCGCAAAGCGGCGAACCCCTGCCCTTCCTGCACCAGCGGCTCTATGACGGCGAGTATGTCTGCGTGATGCGCAAGGACCATCCGCTGGCCACCGGCCCTTTCACGCTCAACCGTTTTTGCGCCGCGCGCCACATGCTGGTGAGCTTTTCGGGCCGGCCCTACGGCTTTATCGACGAATCCCTGGCCTCCCTGGGCCGGGAGCGGCATGTGGTGCTGACCGTCAACCAGTTCTTCRCCGCGGGGCGGGTGGTGGCCAATTCCAACCTGCTCACCGTGCTGCCGCGGCATTTCGTCAGGGTGACTGGAATCGCCGACCAGTTGGTGCTGCGCCCGCTGCCGTTTGACGTGTCGCCGGTGCACGTGGACGCTGTGTGGCACCGGCGCTCGCAGCAACGCAGCGCGCATGCGTGGTTACGCCAGGCACTGGTGCGGGCGGCCGACCAGGCCTTCTCCGCCTGAGCTAGCCAGCCGGCACCAAGGCTAAATCAGCCCGGCACGGATCGCGAAGGCCGTCAGCTGGGCGCTGTTGTGCATGCCCAGCTTCAGCATCAGGTTGCGCCTGTGCGTGCGCACGGTTTCACGCTGCAGCAATAAGCTGGCGGCAATCAGTTTGCTGGACGCGCCCTCCGCCACCGAACACAGCACCTGCTTTTCGCGTTCGGTCAGCTTGCGCAGCTCGGCCAGCGCGTCGATACCCGGCGGCTGGCGCAGTGCGGCGATGGATTCGGAAAAGTGCGGGAGAGGCCTGCTATTCAATTCCGATGGACGGCTGGACGCTGCAACCGCTGGCCGGGCTTTCGCTCAGCAGAAACAAGGCCGATGGCTTCACCGAAACCGGCGCAGGGGCGCTCAATCTGCAAGTGGCCGGCCAGACCATCAACTCATCCAGATCGATGCTGGGCGCCAAGGCATCTTTTGATGCAGGCCGCATCCACATCGAGCCTCGCGTGATCTGGGCGCACGAGTTCGCTGACCTGAACGCACCGCTGACAGCGCAATTCCAGGGCGCGGCGACGGCCTCGCCTTTCCAGGTTTCGGGTGCGGCACTGAAGCGGGACACGCTGATCCTAGGGCTGGGCGCCAGCGGCAGCATCAGCAAAGGTGTGGACCTCTTCGCCGACGTTCAGGCTGAACACAATTCGGCCCAGCGCAAGCTGGCTGTACTGGTGGGTTTGCGCAGCCGCTGGTAGGCACGCACGGCAAGGGTTTATCGGCTTAAGCGCGTCCGGACCGGCGCAGGTCGCTGGCAGCATGCCAATCGATGCCGGCCCGCTGCGGCCTTCCGGTTTCAAGTGGCGGCACACAACGCCCCTGCAACAGCGGGCGATTCAAGGTCCAGGTCCCCCTATCCGGCGGCCTTTATTTAGCGCACCACACAGCTTTTTGGGCTTTCGGGCGCGGTCCCAACTCTCCCCGGCTAGCGCCATCTCATCAAATTAATTCTTTGGTTTTGCTCTTCGGCAATCGAGACATTGAACGTTGCCAAACGGTCTACTTGCAAAAAAATGTAACGTAAAGCAAAGTCAAACCAAGGCATGCGCCCCGGGAGAGCGTGCCTCACCAACGGAAGTTTCTCAAAGAGTGCTTGTTAAAAAATGTCAATGAGATGAGGAGGGTGGCGCTTGCAACCGGAACTGCGATGTCCTCCGGCGAGGCATGGCGTCAGGTTCCGCCGGCCTCAAGGCTTGAATTCACAACCGAACGGCATGGGCTGCTCGGCGATGGTGAACCCGACGCCCCGAAGCGGATGGCCGGGCTGCTGGCTCCTCACCCGTTAACCATTGATCCACCAACCCACCCAACCCATAACCTCATTCACCCACGTCATTGCTCATGGCTTACAAACAGATGCCCCCCATTCCCCTGGCGCCCCTTCCGCCTCCCAAACCCGTCAAGGATGGCGGGGCCCAGCGATACGACACCCTGGTTTTCCTGCTGATCGCCTGCCTGGTGATGGTGGTGGGAGGCAGTGCGGCGCGCTATCTGCTGGTGGACCGCCCGGCGGCCAAGGCGCAGAAGGAGGCCCAGCGGTTGATGCAGCAACTGATGGCCGACAACCACAAGAACCAGCAGCAGCTTGAACAAAAGCTCGCCGAGGCAAAGGCCCAGACCGAGGCATTGSGCGCCAACATGGAGCAGATGAAAACCGAGATCCAGCTGCCAAAGGCCGTGGCGGAACCGGTTCCCGAGCCCGCGCAGAAGCCGGTGCCCGACGCCCAGGCCGCGGAACGCAAGCGGCTGGAGCGGGTGAAGGCGGTCGATGAACTGGTGGACTCCCTGGCTCCCAACCTGCAGGTCAAGTTCCAGCAAAAGGTCGCCTGGCAGGACCACACCGTTTCCTTCGGTTTTTCCCTGACCAATGCAGGCCGCCGCGCCATCCGCGTGAGCCAGCCGCGCATCGCCCTGACCCTGCACCCGCTGCCGAATATGCGAGCCTCGGAGCTGGCACTGAAGCCCGGCGACATACGGGCCGACATTTGCCCCCCTGGAATGATCGGCCCGGGGGAGACGATCAACTGCAATGCGGCCCTGCGCGCCGAAGCGTCATTCACCGGCGTCGGCCATATCTCGTTTCGCACCATCATCTCGGCGCGCACGGACCTCCCGGCCAACAGCGAAACCTGGAAGACCGTGCGTTCCGCGTACAAGGACGCCTACCTGGAAGAGCGCATGGTCAAGGATGTGTCCCTGAGTGGAGAGCTGTGGCGCTGATCACGAGGCGGGGCGACGTGCGCAAGCGGCTATTGATTTGCCGGCGATATTCCGGCGCCCGGCGCGCACCGCCCCTCATTTGAACGGTTTTGGGGCCCTGGGGCACGGTTTTTGCACACAGTTTCGCACTCAACTGTCCGCAGGAACGCTCCATGTCCCACTTTGAACTTCGCCGGCCCCTCGCACGCCGCAGCGCGCTGAAACTTCTCGCCGGCAGTGCCGCGTCCCTCGCCCTGCCGGCCTTCGCGGCCTGGCCCGACAAACCCATCAAGATCGTCGTGACCTTCCCGGCCGGCGGCGCCAGCGACATCGTCGCGCGCGTCATGGCCGAACAACTCGGCAAAAAGCTGGGCCAGGCGGTGGTGGTGGACAACCGCCCCGGTGCGGGCGGCAGCGTGGGTGGGCTGGTGGTGGCGCAGGCGCCTGCCGACGGCTACACGCTGATGCTGAGCAATTCGACGCCGGTGTCCATAGGCCCGTTCGCGCTGGAAAAGCAGCCCTATGACCCGGTGGAGGGCTTTACCCACATCGCGCTGATCGGCAACGCGCCCTGCGTGGTCATGGCCAACCCGCATGTGCCCATCAAGACCATGACCGACGTGGAGGCGCAGGCGCGCAAGGCCGGCCGGCTGGATTTCGGCTCGGGCGGGCCGGCCTCCATCGGCCACATCTACGGTGAGTTGATGAAAAAAGCCATGGGCGTGAACCTGCAGCACATCCCCTACCGCGGAGGCGCGYCCATGACGACGGACCTGATCGCGGGCGTGATCCCCATCGGCATCGACGTGCTGACGGCGTTTGTGCCTTACTTCAAGAGCGGACAGCTGGTGCCGCTGGCGGTGACCTCGGCGGCGCGCTCACCGCTGGTGCCGGATGTGCCCAGCGTGCTTGAGTTCGGCTACCGGAAATTGGTACTGGACAACTTCTTCGGCCTGAGCGGGCCGGCGCACATGCCGGCCGACGTGGTGGCGCGGCTGAGCAGCGCCTGCAACGAAATACTGGCAACGGCAGAGATCAAAAAGAAGATGCTGGAGTTGGGCATCACCACCCAGGCCATGAGCCCGGCGGCGTTCACCGGCTTCGTCAGGGAGCAGGTGGCCGTGCTGTCGCCCGCGGTGAAGGGCGCGGGTGTGAAGCTTTGAGAGGGTGCTCCGCCTTCAGGCGGAGCGGGCCTCAGCGAACCACGCTGAGGTAGGCGCGAGCGGCGTCGCGCAGTTCCTGGGCTTGCTGGGGGTTGCGGCCGGCACGGGCTTCGGCGCGCTCCATCAGGTTGTGGGCCACGCCATTGACGGGGGCCACGCCGGCGGCGGAAGGCAGGAAACGGGCGATCTGGGCAAACAGGCTATACATGTCGAAAGTCACCCGGCAGAGGGTGAAAAGTTGGCGATGGATCAAGAATAAGGGTTTTCCCTAGGGTTTCAAGCCTAAGACGGGGCCAAACCCATGCAAAACATGCATAGTTTGATCCGCAGCCCCGCATGGCCGGGGTTTAACGGGAGGAAATCACGCGTCCCGAACGGCTATGCTCCCTGCATGCCCGCACCCTCCCCCGCATCGACGTCGGCTGTGACGCCGGCTTCGTTGCCCGGCGAGGAATTGCTGCGGCAGGTCGCCGCCAATATCGACGCCATGCTCTGGTCCTGGGACCCGGCCAGCGGCCGCATCAGCTACACCAACCCGGCTTTTGAGATTTTCTGGGGCCTGTCGGCCGAGAAACTGGCGGGCGATACGTGGCAATGGCTGGACCAGGTCGACCCCGCGGACCGCGACCGGGTGCGGCAGTTGCAGCAGGCCGTCATCAAGCGCAGCGAGGAATATCGCGTGCGCAGGCCCAACGGCGACGTCGCAAGGCTGAGCCAGCGCGCGCTGCCCATCCACAGCCCTTCGGGGCAACTGCTACGCGTCATTCACCTGGCCAACAACATCACCTGGCAGCTCGATACCTCCAAGCAATTGCGCGTGGAAATCGGCAGGCGCACCGACTCCGAGGCCAAATACCGCGCGGTGGTCGAAAACGTCAGTGAGGGCATCCTGGTCACGGCCGGCGGCCGCATCCTCTATGCCAACCCCAAGGCGCTGAAACTCACCGCGCTGGACGAGGAAACCGCCAAGTCCCGCCCCTTCATCGAGTTCATCCACCCCGACGACCGTGAGCGGGTGCTCGGCAACCACCGCAAGCGCCTGCGCGGGGAGAGCGTCGAAAACCACTACCAGTTCCGCGTGCAGCACAGCCAAAGCATCACGCGCTGGCTCGARATCAGCGCGGTGATGTTCGAGTGGGAGGGCACGCCCGCCACGCTCAACTTCCTGACCGACGTGACACTCAAGCGCCAGGCGGAGGAAGACATGCTCAAGGCGCTGGCGCATGAGCGCGAGTTGTCGGAGCTCAAGTCGCGCTTCGTGGCGGTCACCTCGCACGAGTTCCGCACGCCGCTGGCCGCCATCCTGTCGTCCGTGGAACTGCTGGATGCCTACGGGGCGAGCTTTCCGGCCGAAGAGCGCCGCGAGCTGCTGGGCCAGATCAAGACCGCCGTGGCGCGCATGAACAACATGGTCGAGCAGGTGCTGTTGACCAGCCGCCTGGAGCTGGGCAAATTCAAGTTCGAGGCGGCCCCGCTGGTGGTGCCCGACTGGCTGGTGCAGGTGATGGCCGAGCTCGAGCGCGGCAACCCGCAGGCCGCGCGCGTATCCCTCACCTGCGACGGGCTGGACGCGCCGCGCACGGCGGACCAGCAGCTGTTGCGCCACGTGGTGATCAACCTGCTGGGCAACGCGCTCAAGTATTCAGACCCGGACACGCCGGTGAAATTCGCGGTCCGCGGCGTCGGTGAGCAGATGCACCTGCGCATCAGCGACCAGGGCATAGGCATTCCGGAGGCCGACCTGCCGCGCCTGTTCGGCAGCTTTCATCGCGGCACCAACGTGGGCAATATTTCCGGCACTGGCATAGGCCTGCACATCGTCAAGGAATGCGTGGACCTGCACAAGGGCGAGATCGAGGTCAGCAGCCAGCCCGGGCAGGGAACGACCTTCACGGTGCGGCTTCCGGCGCCGCTGGCCTGACATCGGGACCGTCTTCCCGCACAATCGGCGGGTGAACATCCAGCCTCTGGCCGACTTGCACCGAGAAAGCAACCCGAACTTCATGGCGCCGCAACCCTTTGATTATCAATATATTCTGAATAATTTTGAGCCGGTGTCTCACCTGCGCAATTCTGCGCACCAAATTTATACGGCAAAGGGCGCAGAACAATGAAAGAAATAAGTGATCTCTTCGCCGATCTTCTTCGCGATACGAAAATAAGACTSCTTCAGCTTCACCATGACGCAAACTGTGGGCATCTCGGCGGTAATTTCTCATGTATAGACGCACTGATGACGCTGCATCACATTGTGATGGCGCCAGGCGACCRCTTTGTTCTTTCAAAAGGGCACTCGGCTGGAGCTCTCTACGCCACACTATGGAGCCTTGGTCGCCTCTCTGATACTGATCTACGGACTTTCACGCGTGACGACACTTTGCTTCCCGGCCACCCTAGCGGCTCCGGCATTCCCGGGTTGATGTTTTCCACCGGATCTCTCGGACACGGTCCGTCGTTGGCGGCCGGCCTTGCTCTCGCGGCACGCCACAAGGGTCTTGATCATCAGGTCTTCTGTCTTTGCTCCGACGGCGAATGGCAGGAGGGTAGCTGCTGGGAGGCCCTTAACTTCGCCATCCATCAGCGGCTGAGAAATCTTGTCATACTCATCGACCAGAATGGCCTGCAGGGTTTCGGTCGCACGGCTGACGTGATCTCTTGTGACGATCTCACTCCACGCATAACAGCGTTCGGTGCTGACGTTCAAAGGATCAACGGCCACGATCCAGATGCCATCGCGAAAGCCATCGCCAGACCCGCCAATGGCGCTCCCCGGGTGTTGATTCTTGACACTGTTAAGGGGCGTGGTCTGCATTTCGAGGGCCAGCTGGAATCCCATTACCTGCCTTTGTCTGAGGCCAACTATGCAGCGGCCCTCAGCACCTTCGAACAGAAGGGCGCTCAATGAGAAAAGCCTTCGCAGACGCGGTTTTGGCGCACTGCAACCACGACGACTGGTTTTTCCTCACCGGCGATCTCGGTTTTATGGCCCTGGAAGAAGTCAAGTCCGCGTTTGGTAGACGCTTCGTCAATGCCGGGGTGGCCGAACAGAACATGATCGGCGTTGCGGCAGGGCTCGCGCGTGAATCCTTGCGCGTGATCGTCTACAGCATTGCCCCCTTCTGCTACGCACGTCCCTTCGAACAGATCCGCAATGACCTTTGCCTGGGCGGCCTGCCGGTGTGCTTGGTGGGAAACGGCGGTGGTTACGCATACGGCCATATGGGACCGACCCATCACGCACTTGAAGACTGTGCAGCGATGAATGCCCTGGGCGTGCGTGTGCTGGTGCCGGCTTTTGACAATGATCTACCTGCACTTCTTGCGCACCTTGACGAGCCTACTTATCTTCGCCTGGGCTACGACGTCAGGCCGGTTGGTCAAAGTGTGCCTGAGTACGCCCCCTGGCGAGAAGTTCTGCCCGGTCGCTGCGGCGCTATTGCGGCTCTTGGTCCGATTGCGGGCGTTGCCTGGCAAGCCTTGGCCGACCTTGATATCGATTCAAGACCGTCGGTATGGGCTGTGTGCGAGTTCAATGACGCCGAAATACCATCCAGATTTCTGGATCAGATAATTGGTCGTCCCCTTTACGTTCTGGAAGAACATGTTGCCCAAGGGGGACTCGGGATGAACTTGGCATTTGGCCTCGCCGCCCGCGGCTTGGCAGCGGGGCGCTTCGTTCATAGACCGGCTCTCGGCTATCCCACCGGTCGCTTCGGCTCCCAGGCTTTTCACCGTGCCCAGTGCGGGCTCGATGCGCCATCCATCCGTTCCATGGTCACCGGCTGAGAAAATGACTCTCGACAACAAGCTTAGAAATCTGGCTGGCCCGGTGCTGGTTCTTGGTGCCAGCGGTTTCATTGGAGCCAACTTGCTACGCCGTCTGCTTGCGGTGCGCAGCGATGTAACCGGCACCGTTTTTTCCGGCGACACCTGGCGTCTCGACGGCGTACCCTCGACCAACATCGCATTCCTGAACCTGCAGGATCCGGTTAGCGTCCGATCGGTGCTACACCGGGTTGGACCAAAGATGGTCTTCGATTGCGCATCCTTTGGGGCCTATTCCTTCGAGCAGAACTATGAGCGCGTCCACGCAACCAACTACCTCAGCTTTATTCGCCTGATGGAAGAGATTGCGGGGATGGAGCTGGCAGCCTTCGTTCACGCAGGCAGTTCGTCGGAATACGGTCTCAACTCAGCAGCTCCCGCTGAAAATGCCTCACTCGTGCCAAACAGCCACTATGCGGTTAGCAAGGTCGCTGCCGGCGCTGCCATTGCTTATTTCGGCAAGGTGCGCGGCGTTCCGGTTACCAACCTGCGTCTCTACTCGGTGTATGGTCCGTTTGAGGACAGCTCGAGGCTCATCCCCGCGCTGTGCGAAGCCAGCCTGCGAGGGGAACTCCCGGTTCTGGCTCGAGCCGAGGTAAGCCGCGACTTCGTGCACGTGGACGACGTCATCGAAGCCTTTGCCGATACCGCGCAGCTGATGGGGCCAAATCTTGCCGGTGAGTCCATCAACATCGGCAGCGGCCGGCCAACCACCCTCGCAGCACTCGCCGACTTGGCCCTCACATCTTTCGGGCTCACTGCCGAACCGCGCTTCAACCCCGCCGCAGGCCGTGCATGGGATACAACAGACAACTGGTACGCAGACACTACCAAGGCAAAACGTCTGCTTGGCTGGTCTGCCAAAGTGGACCTCACAGATGGCCTCAAGAAAACTCGCGATTGGTGGCGAAACTATCTCGTCGATGCAAATTTCACACGACTGACCAAGCGCACACAGCCACGCAAGGAAAAGAACTCCATCTCTGCAGTGATAGCTTGTTATCGTGACGTTCAGGCTATCCCGGTCATGCATGAACGGTTAGTAGCGATGTTCCAGCGAGTGGGGCTTGATTACGAGATTATCTTTGTCAACGACAACTCCCCCGACGATTCCGCTGAGGTGATCCGGGAGATCAGCGCCCGCGACCCCCATGTGATCGGCATCACCCATTCGCGTAACTTCGGCTCCCAAGCAGCCTTTCGCAGCGGCATGGAACTTGCCAGCAAGGAGGCCGTGGTACTGATGGACGGCGACCTGCAAGATCCGCCGGAACTGATCGAAGCTTTCGTAGAGCGTTGGCGCGCAGGTGCGGACGTTGTCTATGGTCGGAGGATAAAACGTGAGATGCCCGTGCTACTCGAGGCCTGTTATCGGGCTTTCTATCGTGTTTTTGCCCTGATGAGCGAGGTCCCCATTCCAAAAGATGCGGGTGACTTTTCTCTGATCGACCGTACCGTCGTGTATTGGCTGCTCCAATGCCAGGAGCGCGACTCGTTCCTGCGCGGACTGCGCGCCTATGTAGGCTTCCACCAGGAAGGGGTGGATTATGTGAGGCCCGAGCGCATGTTTGGTGTCAGCACAAATAACTGGATCAAGAACATCGGTTGGGCCAAGAAAGGCATCTTTTCCTTCTCCCGCATGCCGCTGCACTTGCTTACCGCGGCGGGAGGGGTTGCATCCTTTGCGACAATTTTGCTGGCGATCTTCAGCATCCTTGTACGGGTTCTCAGCCCCGAGACAGTCCCCAAGGGCGTGACCTTTCTATCATTGCTGGTTATGTTTTTCGGTTCCTTCACACTGCTCGGAATCGGTCTTTTAGGCGAATACATAGGCAAGATTTTCGAGGAGATCAAAGCTCGACCAGCCTTCATTCGCCGGAGTCTGATCGTGCACGGTGAGATCCGTCCCGCAGATCCGAGGGGGCAACTTTGAGCGTCGAGCGCGCATGTCCCGTCTGCATGGGCCGCAGCCACGCGCCCTTCGCTGCCGAGCGTATTGATCCCGAGCGGGTCGGAACTCTGACTTACGCATCCCGCAAACCACCGGAATTCATGTGCCTTCGCCTCGTGCGCTGTACCACCTGCGATTTGGTCTACGCGCCTTCGCCTCCGGCCGAGGACTTCCTGCACGCCGCCTACGCTGATGCGGGTTTTGACTCGGGTCCCGAAGCAGTGGCCGCGGCCAAAACATACGCTGACGCTCTTGAGCCCCACTTGCAAGGGCTCACCGTCCGCAACGCTGCAATCGATGTAGGCGCCGGTAGCGGACCGTTCCTTCCTTGGTTGCAGGCCCAAGGATTCACACCGGTGATTGGCATCGAGCCTTCACGGGCAGCTATCGACGCCGCCCCGCCGGCAGCACGCCCCCTGCTTAGGGAGGGAATGTTCTCGGCATCCATGCTTGACGGCGAGACTCCATCCCTCATCTGTTCCTTCATGACGCTTGAACATCTACCTGATCCGGGCGATTTCGTCGCCACCGCCCACAGTCTCCTCGAGCCAGGAGGCGCAATAGCGGTAGTGGTGCATGACTGGCGGGCTCCTCTCAATCGGCTGCTCGGCCTGCGTTCGCCGATCATCGATGTTGAGCACCTCCAACTCTTCAGCCCCCGGGCCCTGCGTGAACTGCTCCAAAGGGCCGGGTTCGAACGCATTGCACTGAGCCCGATCCGCAACGCCTACCCGCTGCGTTACTGGCTTCGACTCACGCCGCTGCCGGATTCTGCAAAAAAAACACTCCTCAGCCTGCTTGAGCGGTCCGGGCTTGCGGACCATACCTTCGCCATAAACGTCGGCAACATGCTCGCTGTCGGCATCAAGCCTCAATGAAATCACGGCCGCCAAGGCTGCCGGCACACTATGACCAAAGTCCAGCCCCCCGACATTAAACGAAATGTTCGTCGCTTTGACGAAGATGTGCGCGAACTCGGGGCTTACGCATATACAGGGGACCGTCTATCGTCTCGCCTCGCCAATGGCCGAATAAGCCGCGCCATCGCCGAATCCTTCGACTTCCGTGGCGCCTCTGTGCTAGACCTAGGTTGCGGCGATGGTGCGTATACCGTCGAATTTGCCCGCCTTGGCGTACGCCAGGTTGTTGGCCTTGACCCAGCCGCCGTGGCCATCGACGCCGCCCGTGCCCGCGCTCAGGCTCTGGGTGTTGCGGACACCGTGCACTTCGAAGTCGGTAATATCTACGTGCTTGACGAATACATCGCTTCCGGGCGATTCGACTGCATCGTAATTCGAGGGGTACTTCATCATCTGCCCGATCCAGCTCGCGCCCTGGCCGGACTGGCCGCATTCGAGGGCACAGTAATTGTGCTCGAGCCCAACGGCAACAACCCGGTCCTTAAGCTCCTGGAACGCTTCTCAAATTATCACATCGAGCACGAAGAACGCTCCTTCCGCCCCGGCTTGATATGCAGCTGGATCACCGCGGCCAGCCTATCTGTACACCGTTGCCGCATGTTAAACCTAGTGCCCTTCTTCTGTCCGGACCCAATCGCCAAAGTCCTGCGAGCGGTCGAGCCGCTTGTCGAACGCATTCCCCTGTTGCGGGACATCGCCTGTGGCCAGAGCATCATCGTCGCTGGCAGATGATGCACGCAGTTTTCCTGGCGGGGATGATCTTGTGCATGACTGCATCCCAGATACTCTTAAAGTTCGCGGGACTGCACTCGTTGACCCATGCCAGTGCGATGGAAGGTTTTGTTCGCAACCCCTGGCTGTGGGCTGCTTTGGGTGCTTCCGCCGGCGGTATTTGCTGCTGGCTGCTGACCCTTCGCCGACTGCCGTTATCGGTAGCCTATCCGTGGACGGCACTTATCTACGGCATCACTCCCCTAGCGGGTGCGTGGATCTTCGCAGAAGTGTTGACCGGTAGCTACGCCGTTGGGATGACGCTCATCCTTGCAGGCGTGGTGCTCACCAGCCGGGGAGTGATGCCGCGATGAGCCCAGCCGAACTCGGGCTCTGCTTAACGTCCCTGGCCTGCAGCAGTGTTTCCCAGCTTTTCATGAAGGGGGCGGCGCTACCCGGTAGCTTCCCGCGACGGCTGGCTCGTCTCGGTGCGGCTGGCAGCCTGCAACTGGTGTCGATTGGCCTCGTGATGCTCGCACTTCAAACCCTCCCTCTTTCCCAACTGGTGCCGTTCGCGGCGGGTGGATACATTCTGGTCCCCCTCGGTAGCCGTCAGCTATTCGGAGAGTGTCTCCATCCACGCTTCTGGGCAGGGGCTCTTTTAATCGTTTCGGGAATCCTATTTACTCAGGGATGGCTTCCGTCCTGAGAGAGCCTTTCTTTGTTGCGATCAGCAGCCAGCCCGGGCAAGGAACGACCTTCACGGTGCGGCTGCCGGCGCCGCTGGCCTGACATCACCCAGGCCCGCGGCGACCCTAATCGGCCAGCTCAAACTGCGGATTCCACGCCACTTCCCAGAGATGGCCGTCCGGATCCTGGAAGTAGCCGGCATAGCCGCCGTAGAAGGTCGCGCTTGCCGGCTTGGTGATCACGGCGCCGGCTTTCGCGGCCTCGGCCATCACCGCGTCCACCTCCTGCTGCGAGGCCACGTTGTGCGCCAGTGAAAAGCCCGGCACCCCGCGCTGCGAGGGCAGCAGGCCGGTGTCGTGCGCCAGGCTGGCGCGCGGCCACAGCGCCAGCTTGAGGCCGGGCTGCAGGTCGAGGAAGACCACGGCGCCGTGCTCGAATTCCTTACCGACGATGCCGGGCGTCGCCAGCCCCAGGCCGTCGCGGTAAAAAACCAGCGAGCGCTCAAGGTCATCAACGCCCAGGGTGATCAGGGTAATGCGCGGTTTCATACGGATTTCCTCCGGTGATACGTCAAGGCCGCCTGGATGCAGAATGCCAGCGCATCACGCGGCAGCGCGTCGGCGGCGTCCAGCACGATGGCCCGGTTTCCTTCATAACGGAGCTCCCGCGGAAACAGCGTGCGGAAGGTGTCCACCAGCGTGGTCTTGCAGTTGAAGTAGAGGGCGTACTGCGAAGGACTGGATTTGACCGGCCCCAGGCGCAGGGTGCTGCCGCTTTTGCTGGCCGACGTGAGGTAGGCAGGTTCCCCCCACTTGAGCGTTTCCTCGATCTCGCCGACGCCGGGCGTGGCGGCCGCAGTGTCCAGGATCAGCCCGCGCAGCAGCATCAAGCGGCGCCGCAAGTCCGGCGGGTAGGCCGCGAAGGTTTGCGCCACGGCGGCGTTCCTGATCTCGATTTGCGTCACAAGCGGCTCCTGTTCCATAGCTTCATGCCCCGCCCCATGGAATCTAGCGCAGTGCAGGGGCGCGCGGTGGCGCAAGCAAAAAGCCCTCGCCCGGAACAGGGCCGGTCTTCCCGCACAATCGACGGGTGAACATCCAGCTCCTGTCCGACCTGCATCTCGAAAGCAACCCCGACTTCACGGCCAGGCCGGTGCCCGGCGCCGACCTGCTGGTGCTGGCCGGCGACATCGGCTCCTACCAGCAGGGCTCGCTGCTGGGAGAACGCGGCGTCGCCGATTTCGGCCTGGCGCGTTTTTCGCCCCTGCCCGTGGCCCAGGGTGGCGCTGGCTGGCCGACCCCGGTGCTCTTCCTGCCGGGCAACCACGAGTACGACGGCCTGGACTTTGACGCCGCCCATGCGCGCTTGCGCGAGACTTGCGAGCGGCTGGGCATGGTCTGGCTGGAACAGGAAATCGTGGTGCTGCGGGGCATCCGTTTTGTGGGCAGCACGCTGTGGACCGACTTCGACGCGCTGAGCGGGGGCCAGGCCCAAGACGCCGATATCACGCTAGGCGAACAGCTGAAGGCGCGCGAGAAAGCCTTTCGCGCGGCCAATTTCTACCTCAGCAAAAATCATTCGTTCAGGGGCGGGCAGCCGCTGCTGGCGGCCGACGTGCGCGAGCAGGGCCTGAAAAGCCAGGCCTGGCTGCGGCAGGCACTGGCCCAGCCCTTTGACGGCCTCACGGTGGCCGTCACTCACTTCGCGCCCAGCCTGCTGAGCGCCGACCCGCGCTACGGCCTGGCACCGGGCACGGCGGGGTTTTGCAACGCCCTCGATGAACTGCTGCCGCTGGCCGACCTGTGGCTGCACGGCCATTTGCACTGCGCGATCGACTACACCAGCCGTGGCTGCCGCGTCGTCGCCAATCCGCTGGGCTATGCGCGCAAGGGCGAGCAGGAGGGTTATTTACCTGAACTGCTGATCGGCATCGGCCAATAGCTCAACAGTCCAAAGCATTCTTATCAGCGCGCTGTCCGCACGCCGCTGCTGACTAAAGTCATAACGCCATGGCGCATTCGGCCGCGCCACTTTTTTTTGAACTTCCCGCGCGGCGCATGACCCAACAAGGGCCTGCAACGCGGAAGCAAAGCGTCATCACAAGGTGATAACACTTTGTTCCAATTGTGGGTTTGCGCGCCGTTCGGCTTGCATGTATCTTGCATGAAGGGTTCATGCAGGACTTCCTGCACCGCACCCTTATCGGGGAGAGCACCATGAAAAGCAATGTGTCCTATCTTGGCGCCTGGCTTGCCGCCGCCGGCCTGGCCTTTGCACTCGCGCTTGCGGCGCCCAATGACTCCAGCGTGATGGGTCGCCTGCCGGCCTTCATGGCGCAAACCCTGCTGCGACAGCCGGTCACCGTGCCCGAGGGCCTGCCCTCCGACCGCACCCTCGCCCTCATCACCTTCAAGCGCGGCCAGCACGCCCAGGTCGAGAGCTGGATCCAGGGCATGAATTTGCGCAACGACCCTTCGATCACCTGGATGCGCATGCCGGTGGTCAACGACCCCGGCACGATGACGGGCCGCAGCGCGGTCGAAAACCGCTTGCTCCAGCATTACCCGGCCGACACCGAGCGGGCCAAACTGGTGCCGGTGTTCACCGACCGCGCCAGCTTCGTGCGCTCCGCCGGCCTGGGCAGCACCGACCAGGTCTATGCCGTGGTGGTCAACCGCCAGGGCGAGGTGCTGGCCCGGGTTGAAGGGCAGTTTGATGCCGACAAGGCACAGACCCTTCGCGAGACACTCCAACAGAAAACCTTTTAGTCAGCGCTCCTCACTTCGTGCAATGCACGGCGTCCCAGGCGCGATGCGAAGCGAGCCGCTCAATACCAGCAGGGGGCCGCGGGACTGGCTTTGCCAGACCGCAGGCGCCGCCCCCTTGAGGGGGGAACAGGCTACACGTAGTGAGCTTGGACAGGGGTGCATCACTTTTGGGGGAACAGGCTACACGCAGTGAGCCTGGACGGGGGTTACACCGTCTCCACACCCAGCGTGAAATAAAACGTCGCACCTTTATCCGGCTGTGACTCGGCCCACACCTTGCCGCCGTGGCGCGCGATGACGCGCTGCACCGTGGCCAGGCCGACACCGGTGCCGGCGAACTCGGACAGCGCATGCAGGCGCTGGAAGGCGCCGAACAGTTTTTCGACATAGGCCATGTCAAAGCCCGCGCCCCTGTCGCGCACGAAGTACACCGTCTCGCCGTCCTTGCCGGTTTCGCGGCCGAAGCTGATCTCGGTGTATTCCTGCTTGGCGCTGAACTTCCAGGCATTGCCGATCAGGTTGTCGAGCACCTGCTTGAGCAGCCGCGGGTCGCCCTGGCCCGTCACGCCGGGTTCGACATGCAGGCGCACGGCACGGTCGGGTTCGCGCTCGCGGTAGCCGGCCAGCAGGGCTTCGGCCACCGCGCTGAGGTCGACCCGCTCCCAGCGCAGGCTGGAGCGCGACACCTGCGCCAGCGTGAGCATCGCGTCGATCAACTCGCCCATTTGTGAAACCCCCGCGCGTATGCGCGCCAGGTAATGCCGGCTGCGTTCGGTCAGGGGGCTGCTTTCGGCCTTGGCCATGGCCCGCTCAAGCAGGTCGCTGAAGCCGTCAACAGCGCTCAGCGGGCTGCGCAGGTCATGCGACACCGAGTAGGAGAAAGCCTCCAGCTCCTTGTTGGCGAATTCGAGCTGGGCGGTGCGCTGCTGCACGCGTTCCTCCAGGCTGGCATTGAGCCGCAGGATTTCCTCGCGCGCGCGCTTGCGTTCGTGGATGTCGGTGTTGATGCCCAGCACCCCGTTGACCTGGCCCCGCTCGTCGCGCACCACCGTCCAGCGCGCTTCGATGCACACCATCGAGCCGTCGCGTGCGCGCTGCTCGAGTTCGCCGCTCCAGTCGCCCTCATTGGCCACCGTACGGGCCATGCTGTCGATCAGCACCTGGGGATCGGCGTACATGAACGTTTCCATGCTCTTGCCGAGCACCTCTTCGGCCGTCCAGCCGTAAAGGCGCTCGGCGCCCTTGTTCCAGAAGCGTATGGTCCGGTCGAGGTTGCGGACCATGATGGCGTCCTGCGCCCGGTCCAGCAGCGAAGCCTGCTCGCGTATCTTGATGACGGCCTGACGCTCGGCCTCCTGGCTGCGCCGGCGTTCCAGCCGCGCGCGCAAGCCGATCACGCCGAAAGCCAGGTTGTCCGCGAGCTCCTGCAGCAGCCTGACCTCATCGGCGCTGAAATTCTGCGCCTCGCCCGAATACAGGCACAGCACGCCGAAGCTGCGCGGGCCGTCGCGCAGTGGCAGGCAGATCGCGCTGAGGAACCCGCGCTCCAGGGCCGGCGCGTGCCAGTAGAACCGGCTCTCGGCCTGACTGATGTCGCCGGTCTGCTGGGGCTGCCCGCTGCGCACGGCCTGGCCCGCCGGGCCCTGGCCGGTGGCATCGTCGTCGCGCCAGCTCAGGCGGATCGCCGCAAGATAGCCGTTTTCTTCGCCGGCGTGGGCCACGGGCAGGATGCGGCGCTCCGCGTCGTCCTGCGCATAGCCCACCCAGGCCATGCGATAGCCCCCCACGTCGACGGCGACGCGGCATACCTCGGCCAGCAGTTCGCTTTCCTCGTCCACGCGGTTGATGGCGATGCAGGAGCGGCTCAGCATCTGCAAGGCCCGGTTGGTGCTGGCCAGCGCCAGGTCGGCGAGCTTGCGGTCGGTGATGTCGCGCGCCGTGCCCACCACACGCTCCAGCTCGCCGGAAGCACCCATTACCGGGTAGGCGTGGTCCCGTATCCAGCGTATCTGGCCGTCCGTGGACAGGATGCGGTATTCGGTGTCGGAGGCTTGCCCGATGCGATTGCGCTTCCTGGCCTCCTTGAGCAAATGGGTGTCCTCCGGCAATGCGACATCGGCGTACGAAAGAGGGTCGGCAAACAGGCTTTCGCGGCTGCGGCCCCAGATCTTTTCATAGGCGGGGCTGATGTAGAGGAGACGGCCGGAGCGCGGATCCACGTTGTAGAAAACGTCCTGGATGTTTTCCGCCAGTTCACGAAAGCGCGCCTCGCTGCTGACCAGGGCCGCCTCGGCGCGCACGCGCGCCAGCGCGATGCCGGCCAGGCGCGCGGCGATGGCGATCAGCTCGATCTCAGCGGTCTGGGGCCTGCACGGGTAAGCGCGGTAGATCGCGAACGTCGCGAGCACCTCGCCGTCGGTCGACACCACCGGCATGGACCAGCAGGCCCGCAGGCCGTGCTCCCGCATCAGCTCGCGGTAGTCCTGCATCAGCGGGTCGCTCTGCGTGTCTTCCACCACCACCAGCTGGTTGCGGAACGCCGCGGTGCCGCAGGCGCCCACGCCCTCGTTGGCAAGCAGGCCCTCGATGGCCTGGTTGTAGCGGTCGGGCAGGCTGGGCGCGGCTCCCAGGTGCAGCTTGCCGTCCTCCAGCAGCAGGATGGAGCACAGGCTGTCCGGCGAGCTGTCTTCGATCAGGCGAACGATGGCTTCCAGTGACTGTGCCAGGGGCGCCCCGCCGGCGATCAGGGCCAGCACCTGCTCCTGCGCCCGCGCGAAGTTTTCCGCCGCCTTCTGGGCGGTGATGTCGTTGAACACGACCAGGCCGCCCATCAGCATGCCGGCGGCGTCGCGCAGCGGCCGGGTGCTGATGCGCAGCACCCTGTCTTCCGCGCCGGGCCGGCGAAACACCAGGTCCCAGTTGTCGATGCGGATGCCGCGCGCGGCCTGGGTCAGCGGGCGTTCGGGCGTGGGGTAGGGCGTCCTGCCGTCCAGCATCAGCAGTTCATGGCCGCGGCGCCAGTCCTCGATCCGCATGCCGGGATCCGGCGCCGCGTTGAACAGCACCCGCGCCGTGGCGTTGAACAGCAGGAAGCGGCCTTCGGTGTCCGTGGCGATCACCCCCTCGTTCATGCTGTTGAGGATCAGGTCCAGCAGGGACCGCTCCTTGTCGACGCGGTCCAGCATGGCGTCGAGCTCCCGCTGCCGGGCTTGCAGCGACTCGGCCATGCGGTTGAAGGTGAGCCCGATTTCGCCGAGCTCGCCCTGGTACAGCGGCCCCAGCTTCACGCGTGCGCCCAGGTTGCCCTGGGCCACCTCGTCGGCTTCTCTCAGGATGGCCTTGGCGGGGTTGACGATCAGCCGGTTGCCCATCCAGCGCGCGCAGGCCACGCCAACCAGCGCCATCGCCGCCAGCGCCAGCAGTTCGAGAACCAGGTCCTCATGGCTGGGCGCCGCGATCACCGCTTCCGGAACGCTGATCGCCACCATCAAGCCCTCGCGTCCTCCGCCCGGCACGGGCGCCACGGCATAGACCCGCGGCGCGCCCTGCATGCCCGCCGCATGCTGCACCCCTTGCCGGCGCTCCCGCACCGCCTGTTGCACGTTGGGGTCCGGGTGCGGCTCGCCCAGCCAGGACGGCGCCGGCGGGGACACCGCCAGCACCGTGCCGTCCCGGTCCAGCACGGACAGGCGGGCGCCCGGCATGGTGGGTGCCTCCGCCAGCGATTCCGCCAGCGCGGGCAGCCCCAGCACCGCGAAAGCCACGCCGCTGATGTTCCCGGCTTCGTTGCGCACGGGCACTGCGAAACCGATGCCGGGACGCCCGCTGGCGCGGCCCGTGGCATAACGGCCCGCCGCGAAACGCTGGCCCGCCATGACCTGCTTGAAATAAGGCCGGTCATCGATACGCAGGCCGTTGGTCGTACCCAGTGCGTCGCACAGCAAGGTACCGTCGGACGCGGCCAGGCCCATGTTGGTGATTTCGGGATGCTCCGCGTGGAGGTTTTTCAGGTGTTGGCCGCACAGGCCGGGCACCAGGTTTTTGATGTGCGGCCCGCTGGCAATGCCGTTGAGCAGCTCGTGGACCATGTCCACCGTGCGCTGCTCGCGGGTCGAGAGCATCAGGACATCCGACAGCAGGTCCGACTGCGCCAGCCGCAACGCGGCCCTGTGGCTTTGCTCCGCGGAATAGACAAGCAGGCCGAAGACGGGGAGCAGCGCGAGCAGCACCAGCAGAACCAGACGGGTACGCAGCCCGAGCCATCCCAGCATTCCTGTTACCTTGTGCCTTTCCCTGCCATGCCGCGGCGCGCCCTGCATAGTTTCTGCAGTGTGCGCACGCACCCGGCTTTTGTAAATGGGATTAGTCCCCGAATTGAGGCCTTTAGTGGCAGTCTTCGGCGCTGTCCTACAGGGTCAGGCTTGGCCGTGCGGCGGGAAATTGAATACCAAGGGGCTGGTTCCAGCCCCAAGCATCGCCGTGCCGCAGCGCTGCGTTACGGCACCAGCGACTGGGCTGCCGACTGCTTGAGCGCGGCCGTCAGGGCGTCCAGAACCTCGGACTCCAGGTTCCAGCAATGCCAATAGAGCTGGATGGGCAGCGTGTAATGGGGCGCCACATTGACGAGCTGGCCCTGGTCAATGAGGCCCTGCGCGAGCAGGCGCGGCACCACGCTGACGCCCCAGCCCGCCAGCACGGCCCTGACCATGCCTTCCGACGAGGGCACGAACAGCTGGTTCAGGGTGACGCGCTTGAGCCCGAAGGCCTTGCTGACAAAATCGACCGGCAACTCGTCCTTGCGATTGAAGGCGATGAAGGGCACCTCGCGGAAGTTGTACTGCGTCAACCCGGGCGCGGCCTGCCTGTCGCCCGCGCCGTCGCGCAGGCCGAGGCGGTTTTGCGCAAAGGCCGGCGCCGCCACCGCGATGTACTGCATCGCGCCCAGCGGCTCCACCTTGCAGCCGCGCAGCGCCTGCTTGAGCGTGGTCACGCAGCCCAGCACCTGGCCTTCGCGCAGCCATTCATGGGTGAAATTCTGGTCGTCGTGGATGATCTCCATGG
>NZ_JBFUBY010000034.1:0-23571 GCF_056405515.1 Polaromonas sp. P1_G2 | reverse complement strand
GGGTGTGGGCGCGCTGCTGTCGCTGCCGATTTTTGACGGCGGCCGCCGCCAGGCCGGCGTGCAGAACGCGAATGCCGAGCTCGACATCGCGCTGGCCAACTACCGCGAGCAGATCCTCGTCGCCTTCAAGGACGTGGAAGACCAGCTTTCGGCCCTGCGCCTGCTGGCCGAACAGTCCGAAGCGCAGTCGCGCTCGGTGGCCTCGGCCACGCGCGCCACGGTGCTGTCGGACTCACGCTACCGCAACGGCTTTGTCAGCCAGCTCGAGCTGCTGGACGCCCAGCGCAGCGAACTGCGCAACCGCCGCCAGGCTTTGCAGGTGAAGGCCGCGCAGTATTTGGCCACGGTGGGCTTGATACGGGCTTTGGGCGGCGGCTGGACGGGCTGAACACCCCTATCGGCGCTCACTTCGTGTAGTGCCTTTTCCCCTTGCAGGGGACGGGGGATAGGTACACCCCTGTTGAAGCTCACTTCGTGTAGCTTCCTCTCCCCTTGCAGGGGACGGGCGCCTTTGGGCCGGCAAAGCCGGACCCCGGCCCCCGCTTGAGAAGAGAGTGCACCGCTGGTGGTTTGGCAAAGACAGTTCCGCGCCCCCCCGCTTTGGAAGAGGGGGCGGGCGACGCGCTTATTTCGCTTTGCGTGTTCTGTGAGGGACGAATTGTGTGCGGGGTACGGCATTGATGTTGGGCAGGTTCATGCCGAAGCCGGGAGGCAGGTCGTAGCAGCCGTCCAGGAAGATCCCGCCCACGCGCAGCGCTTGCGCGACCAGGTCTTTGATCTCGTCGATCCGGAGAAAAAAGCCCGCGGAGACTTTCACGAAAGAGTAATGGAAGTGGTCTTCCGTCCGGACCAAGGCAAAATCGCCGTTCTGGATCAGCACATAGCTGAAGGCCCAGTCCAAGTGGCCGGCAAGGCTGGCTTCCAGGAAGTAGATATCCCGGGCCTGTTCCACCATCCACCGCCGGCGGCTCAAGTCAAACCAGTCCCGTGTCGGGTGAATAAGGCCGCTCAGCTGGTTCGTGAGCCTTGGCGTGAAGACCGCGTCAAAAGTCTGCTGGTCAATCGGTTTGATTTCAAATGGCATGGTTTTTTGATACGCCTGACAGCGGCGTATTCCCTCCAGAAGCCGCACCTTAGGAGCTTTGACGGCAGCCATTCACGCCGAATGTCCGCTCACGGAACATTGAAGGTGGATTTCTGAAAATAGGAGCGAATGCTGTGAAGCACTGCGATCAGGCCAAGGAATCCAGGCAACCCGGGCAGGTCGTGATGACCTTTCCGCGCAAGCGCCAATCTCTGGGCCTTGACCGGTGTTTCACCGGAAAAGCGGCGATTTCCAGCTTTGGCAGGCCGTTTTAAGGGCATTCAGCCCAAACAGGAGGCCGCATCTGTTAAAACACTTGGCTCCCTTTGCTGTGTTTGTCCCCGATGCCTGTTTCACCTGCCTCCCCTGCCGTTCCCGCCTCTTCATCTACCGCGCCCGCGCTCATTCACTGGACGGAAGGCGGCGAAGCCCGTTCCGCGCGCTGGCGTTCCGAGCGCGGCGCCGCGCCGCCCAAGCGTGTGGTCATCGCCGACGACAGCCTGAGCGCCGATGCCGCCTATCGCCTGGCTTGCGAGGGCACGGGCCTGCTGTGGCGCGGCGACTTCCAGAATGCCCGCATGCTGGTGCAAGCCCTGGCGCGACGTGTCGACAAACCGGCCAAACCCAAGCGCGACAAACGCGTCAAGGCCCAGAAGGCTGGTGAGGCCGCGCAGGCCAGTGTCCCGATTGAAGCGCCGGCGCCGGTGTTTCCCGAAGCTTTTCACCTGCACCGCCAGGCCCAGGCGCAGCGTGCCCGTGTGCTGTCCATGGTGCTCATCCCATTTGATGCGGACTACAGCATCCCGCTGCGCCGTGCACCCGACGCAAAAAAGGCTTGCGCCGAAGCCTGGGGGCCGGCGAAAGAAGGTAACGGTTCTTCAGTCGCTTCGCTGCGTGAACTGATGGGCTTCATCAGCGCCCACGAATGGCGCCGCAAAGGCGTGCCGATTCCCGCGCTGGGCGAAGACGGGCCGCACAACCGCATCCACCCGCATTACGGCGTGTTCTCGCCGGTACGCGGCGAGTACATAGACCTGGTGAACGGCTGGGTTTTCCGCAGATTGAGGTGCGCGAGGCCAATCTGTTTCCTGAAGGCCGCGCCCACATCATTGTCTGCAACCCGCCCTGGCTGCCCGCGCGCCCCGGCTCGCCGGTCGAGCATGCGGTGTATGACGAAGACAGCCGCATGCTGCTGGGTTTTCTCAACAGCCTGGCCGCGCACCTCGAGCCCAAGGGCGAAGGATGGCTGATCCTGTCGGACTTTGCCGAGCACCTGGGCCTGCGCACGCGCGCCTGGCTGCTGGCCGCCATCGATGCCGCAGGCCTCAAGGTCATAGACCGGCTTGACGCGCAGCCGCAGCATCCCAAAGCCTCGGACGCCGGCGACGCGCTGCATGCGGCGCGCGCGGCCGAAGTGACCTCGCTGTGGCGATTGGGCGCCAAGTAGCCTTTGGATGCGATGGAGGGCGCGATGAAAGCTGAAGCACACGCCACTGTCCTGCTGGCCCCCATGGAAGGGCTGCTGGACTTTGTGCTGCGCGACATCCTCACGCGGGTCGGCGGCATAGACCGCTGCGTCTCCGAGTTCATCCGCATCACCGACCAGCTGCTGCCCGAGCGCGTGTTCTATCGCATCGTGCCCGAGCTGCACCATGGCGGCCGCACACTGGCCGGCGTGCCGGTGCGCGCGCAACTGCTGGGCTCGGATCCCCACTGCATGGCAGAGAACGCCGCGCGGCTCGCGGGCTTGGGGCCGGACGGCATAGACCTCAACTTCGGCTGCCCGGCGGCTGTCGTCAACCGCCACGGCGGCGGGGCCTCACTGCTCAGGGAGCCTGACACCCTGACCGCCGTGGTCGGTGCCGTGCGCCGCGCGGTGCCGGCTTCCATGCCCGTGTCGGCCAAGATGCGGCTGGGTTATGACGACGATGCGCGTGCCGTCGAATGCGCGCTCGCGATTGAAGCGGGCGGTGCCGGCGAACTGGTGGTGCACGGCCGCACCAAAGCCCAGGCCTACAGGCCGCCGGCTTACTGGGAGCGCATTGCCGACATACGCGCGGCGGTGAAAATCCCGGTCGTCGCCAACGGCGAGATCTGGACGGTGGAGGACGCGCGGCGCTGCCGCGAACTCTCAGGCTGCGATACCTTGATGATTGGCCGCGGCGCGGTGCGCGACCCGGGATTGGGCCTGGCGATCAAGGCCGACAGGCGGGGCGCGCAGGCGGATGTCAGCTGGCCCGCCTTGCTGCCGTTGATTGAAGATTTCTGGCGCATCGTGTGTTCGCGGATTGACACGCGCGCCCGGGCTGGGCGGCTCAAGCAATGGCTCAATTTTTTGCGGCGGCGTTTCCCCGAGGCGGAAACGGCCTACCAGGCGATCAAGACGATCAACGACCCGGTGCTGGTCGAAGCCTGGCTGGCGGGGGCGCTGCAGGACTGCGTGCTTGAACCAGCCGCTGTGCGCCGGCCTTTGCCAGAATTGGCCTGAATATTTCGAAATCCGCTCGCTGAAAAGGCCTTCATGAAAACACCCCAGAGATTGCAGTCCCTGCTCGAAGAAGGCCTGATCGACAGCGTCGTGCGCCAGCTCATGAGCGGCAAGGAGGCCATGGTTTACGTGGTGCGCTGTGGTGACGACACGCGCTGCGCCAAGGTCTACAAGGACGCGACCGAGCGCAGCTTTCGCCAGGCGGTGGACTACACCGAAAACCGCAAGGTCAAGAACACGCGCCAGGCGCGCGCCATGGCCAAGGGCACGCGCTTCGGCCGGCAGGCGACCGAGGCAGCCTGGCAAAGCGCCGAGGTCGATGCGCTCTACCGGCTGGCCGCGGCCGGTGTGCGTGTGCCCAAACCGCACAACTTTTGCGACGGCGTGTTGCTGATGGAACTGGTGACCGACGAGCACGGTGACGCCGCCCCGCGTTTGAACGACGTCGAATTTACGGCCGAAGACGCGCGCCTGCACCACGCGACCCTGCTCACGGAGGTGGTGCGCATGCTGTGCGCCGGTGTGGTGCACGGTGATCTGTCGGAGTTCAACATCCTGCTGGGCGTGACCGATGGCCGGCCCGGCCCGGTGATCATCGACCTGCCGCAGGCGGTGGACGCCGCCGGCAACAACCACGCGGGCCGCATGCTGCTGCGCGACGTGGCCAACATGCGCGGCTTTTTTGGCCGTTTCGCGCCCGAGTTGCTGCAGACGGACTACGGCAGCGAGATCTGGGACCTGTACCAGCGCGGCGTGCTGCAGCCCGAGACGGCGTTGACAGGCCGCTTCACGCACAAGACCGGCCCGGTCAACCTGGGTGCGGTGATGGGTGAAATCGACGATGCACGCGCTGAGGAAGCAGCCAGGCGCCTGCGCATGCAGGCCTAGAGCTGCTCTTGGCGCGCCGGGGCGGGTGCGGTGCGTACGCCACCCAGCGTGCCGCGCGACATCGCATACGCCAGCAGCGCGCAGCCCGCGATGCCGGCCACCATGGGCAGGGCGGTTCCGTCGGCAAACACGCCGACCGTCGCCATCACCACCGCGCCGGTCACGAACTGCAAGGTGCCCATCAGGGCCGAGGCCGTGCCGGCGATCGCGCCGTGCTCTTCGAGCGCGAGCACGGCGGTGGTCGGCACCACCAGGCCCAGGAAGCCGTAGCCCAGCAGCAGCAGGGCGATCATCACGTCCAGGCGTTCAATGCCGGCCAGGTTGACGATTAGCAGCAGCGCCATCACAGCGGCGTAGCCGGTGACCGCCACCTTCACGATGGGCACCAGGCCGAAGCGCGCGGCCAGCTTGCCGGTGAATTGCGAGACGCCGATAAAGGAGGCCGCGTTGACGGCGAAGGCGATGCTGTATTGGCGTGGCGTGAGGCCGTAGTGGTCTATCAGCACAAAGGAGGAGTTGGCCAGGTAGGCGAAGAAGCTCGATATGCCGAAGGCGCCTATGAAGACCAGGCCCATGAAGTGGCGGTCGCGCAGCAGCACGCCGTAGGCCTTGATCGCGCTGCCGAAGCTGCTGTCCACCCGCTGCTCGGGCGGGCGTGTTTCGGGCAGGGTGAAGCCCACCAGCAGCAGCCCGGCGGCGGCGGCTACCGTGACGGCCCAGAACACGCTGCGCCAGCCGAAGGTCTCAATCAAAATGCTGCCGGCCAGCGGCGCCAGGATGGGCGACACGCTGAAGACCAGCATCAGCAGCGACATCAGCCGCGCCGCGTCATGGCCGGTGTGCAGGTCGCGCACGATGGCGCGCGGCACGACCATGCCGGCGCAGGCGCCCAGGCCTTGTATGAAACGCAGCACCACCAGCGTGTGGATGTCCGGGGCCAGCGCGCAGCCTATGCTGCCCGCGGCGAACAGCAGCAGGCCGAAGTAGAGCGGCGCCTTGCGGCCGACCATGTCGGACACCGGGCCGTAAACAATCTGGCCTATGCCCAGCGAGATGAAGAAGGCCATCAGGCTGGCCTGCACCGCGCCCATGGAGGCGCCCAGGCTCTGCCCGATGGAGGGCAGGGCGGGCAGGTACATGTCGATGGCGAAAGGGCCGATGGCGGACAGCAAACCCAGCACCAGGGCTGCCCGGAAGAAACTTTTGGTCATGAAAGGAAAAAGATCAGGCCGTTCGTGCTATTGACAGCGGGCTCTTGGCCCCTGCACGAAACCGGTGTTGTGAAAGCTGCCAGGGTAGGGCCGTGGCGGCAAAAAATACCTGGCGCTATTGTCACCGACCTCGCGTTTTCGCGCTCGCACTGTCCAAACCTGTCAGCCTTGACAGGGGCCAAATGTAAGCGAGGCATTGTGTTGCTTCAAACTGTAATGAAGCGGAAATACCGGGCTTAACCTGAGTCTTTCAAAGACATGCAGCAACAGGAGAAGCCTTCCGATGCAAAGACGCGAATTTTCCAAAACCGCTTTGGCGGCCGGCGCCCTGGCGGCCCTTCCCCTCGGCGTGAGCCGGCAGGCGCAAGCCGCCGTCGCGCGCGCCGCGGCCGGCATGCCCGCCATGGGCACCAATCTTTCGGGCATGGAATGGGCCAAGCCCGGCCTGCGGGCCAACACCAGCTCGGCGCCCAACCTGCATTTCACCGTGCCGCGCAAGGCCGACGTGGCCTACCTGGCCGCCTGCGGCTTCATGAAGAACCGGCTGCCCATCCAGTGGGAGCTGTTGCAGCCCATGCTGCACGACACGGTGGCCAATGCGGCCGCGAAGGCGGCCATCGGCAACCCGGGCGCCTTCCATGCGGGTTATGAGGCCTTCATCACCGGCGTGCTCGACGCCCATGCGGCCGCCGGCACGCGCTGCATCATCGACAACCACAACTACGGCCGCTACCAGGATTTTCGTTTCCAGCCCGACGGCTCGGTGATAGGCCTGACCGTGCCGCCAGGCGGCGTGCTCAGACCCTACACCACCGATGCGGTGCAGATCCAGTCGCGGRTTTTTTCATTGGCGCCAGGCGCGACGCTCAAGATCGCGCACTTCAGCGATTTCTGGACGCGCGCGGCGACCAAGTGGAAGAACCACCCGGGCTTCGGCGGTTACGGCCTCATGAACGAGCCGCACGACATGCCCAAGCCGGGCGGCGTCATCGCGTCGAATGAGGAAGCCGTGAAGGGCGGCGAAGACCTCACGATCTGGCCCACGTTCGCGCAGGCGGCCATCCAGGCGATACGCGCGGTCGACACCGTCAACCCTATCTATGTGGCGGGCAACCAGTACGACTCGGCCATGTCCATAGGCACCAAGAATCCCGGCTTTCCGCTAACGGGGACCAACCTGATTTATGAAGTGCACGTGTACCTTGACGCCTTCAGCAACGGAGCCTTTTTTGACTACGACACCGAGGTCGCCAAGAACTACAGCGCCGGTTTCGGCACCGGTCCCATCAAGGTCTCCACCGGCGCGGACCGGCTCAAGATCGCGGTCGACTGGGCTGCGGCCAAAGGCGTGAAGCTGGCGCTCACCGAGGTCGGCATGCCGATCGACGACCCGCGCTGGGARGCGATGTTCGCGCAAACGGCGGTCTACGCCGCGCAATCGGGTTGCGAGGTCTACACCTGGATGGGCGGCAACCACTGGCCGATCCGCAACTACGCCATCAACCATGTGCCCGGCTGGCACCAGAGCAAGACGCTGGAGTCGTCGGTCTCGGGCGTGCTCAAGGCCGCGGCCGGCATTGTGCAGGCGACCCTGTTCGACGACGGGCCCGGCTATGCGCCGGCGGGAACACCGATCACGATCACCGTTTATGCGCGCGGCAACCTGGCCCAGCCGGTGGTGCTCACGGTGGCGTCCAACAAGGGCGGAACCTTGAGCAAATCGCGCCTGACGATTCCCGCGGGCGCCAATGGGCAGGACAGCTTCACTTACACACCCGCCGCCAACCAGATCGCGACCCTGAGCTACACCAGCGATGGGCAACTGGGCGGCCAGGTGCCGCCGCCGCGCAAGGTGTTTTCGCTGACGGACCCGGCAGGCTATGCCGCAACCAATCTTGCCGACGCAGCGCTGGCCATCGTCGCCAAGTACGGCGCCTGCAAATGGGAACTGGCCGACGGTTACACCGACTACCTGCTGGGCGCGCCGGCCGCGGCGGGCCAGGTGGTGCGCGCCGTGTCGGATTCAGGTTATGGATCCAGCCCGGGCAATGCCCTGGAGATGATCAACTGGATGAACAAGGACAACGGCGCTGCGGGGCCGATGTCGGTGCCCGTGATGCGCGTGACCAACGGCAAAAAGAACTCCGACCACAGCGTGCCCGAGTCTTTCGGATTCTGGTGCAAAAAATCCAGCCGCATGGCCGGCGTGCAGCCCAACCCGCGCAACCGCGTGCCCTACAACCTGGAAGACGCGCATTTCGCCATCGCGGCCCTCAGCGTTCCCGTGGCTACCAACACCGGTGTGGTGTTCCAGGCCTCCAAGACGGAAGACCCGCAGACCTCGGAGCTGGGTTTTCTGAACGGCCAGCCGCGCGCCCGGTGGATTGACTCCAAGGGCCAGACGGTGCAGTTGCTGGCGCCGGCCAGGCTCGCCGTCAACACACCGGCAGTGCTGGCGCTGGCATCGGTGGCCGGCGCGCAAAAGCTGCGCCTTAATTCCGCCGAAGTCGGCAGCAGCGCAGCGACCTTCGCGCCCAGCGCCTTCACCCAGATGCTGATGGGCTGCGGCTACATCAGCTATTACCCGCGTGAAGGTTTCCGGGGAAACCTGTACGCGGTTATCGCAGGCAAGGGTGCGCCCACCGTGGCCGAACTGGCGGTGATGGAGCAATACCTGGCCAGCACGGCCGGCCTTGCGCTCAGGTGAGCGCCGGGAGTTTTACCAGGCGGCGATAGAGCCGTCTGCGCGCGGCTCCGTCCCGCCGCAAAGCACGCCCTCGGCATTGCGCCAGATGATCTGCCCGCGGCCGAAGCCCATGCGGTTGCCGGACCATGCCACCTGATGGCCCAGGCCGGCGAGGCCGTGGAAGAGGTGCTCGGGTGTGGAGCGTTCTATGCTCACGCGCTTGCCGCTTTCCCATTCCCAGCGCGGCGCGTCCAGCGAAGCTTGCGGGTTCAGGCCGAAGTCCACGGTGTTCATCACCATCTGCACATGGCCTTGCGGCTGCATGAAGCCGCCCATCACGCCGAAGGGGCCTATGGCCCGGCCACCCTGGGTCAGGAAGCCCGGGATGATGGTGTGGTACGGCCGCTTGCCGGGTGCCAGGCAGTTGGGGTGCTTGGCGTCGAGTGAAAAATTGTTGCCGCGGTTGTGCAGCGCAATGCCGGTGCCCGGCACCACCATGCCCGAGCCGAAGCCCATGTAGTTGCTCTGGATCAGCGAGACCATATTGCCTTCGCCGTCGGCCGTGCTCAGGTAGACCGTGCCGCCGCGCGAAGGCTCACCCGGCATGGGCTGCAGAGCGCGCTCACCTATGAGCGCGCGGCGCTCAGCCGCGTAGGCGTCCGACAGCAGGTCGGCCACGGACACGCGCATGTGCGCCGGGTCGGCGATGTGCGCCAGGCCGTCGGCAAAAGCCAGTTTCATGGCTTCGATCTGCAGGTGGTGGGTGCGCAGGCTGTCACGCTCGATGAAGTCATAGCCCTTGAGGATGTTGAGCGCYATCAGCGCGACCAGGCCGTGACCGTTGGGTGGGATCTCCCAGACGTCATAACCACGGTAGTTGGCGCTGATCGGGTCGCACCAGTCGACCTGGAAGGCGGCCAGGTCTTCCTGGGCCAGGTAGCCGCCGGCGGACTGCACAAAGGCCGCGATGCGCTCGGCCAGCGGACCGCGGTAAAAGCTTTCGGCGGCCGTGTCGGCAATCGATTGCAGGGTGTCGGCATGCGCGGCGGAGCGCCAGATCTCACCCGGCTGCGGCGCGCGTTCCGGCGCGAAGGTGTCGAACCAGGACTTGAAATACGGTTCCTTGAACTTTTCACGGAACAGCGCCGTGGCCTGCTGCCAAGCCGACGCCACGGTGGGCGAGACCGGAAAGCCCTCGCGTGCCAGTTCGACGGCGCGTGCCATCGAGGTCTTGAGCGGCAATTTGCCGAAGCGCTGCGCCAATGCGGCCCAGGCGGCGGGCGTGCCCGGCACCGTGACCGGCAGTGGCCCGTACTTGGGCACTTCGGTCAAGCCCTGGCTGGTCAGTTTGTCGAGCGTGATGCCGCGCGGCGCCGGGCCGCTGGCGTTCAGCCCATGCAGCTTGCCGCCGTGCCAGACCAGCGCGAAGGCATCGCCGCCTATGCCGTTGGCATTGGGCTCAACTACCGTGAGCGCTGCGGCCGTGGCAATCGCCGCGTCAATCGCGTTGCCGCCGGCCTGCAGCACCTGCAGGCCCGCCTGCGCGGCCAACGGCTGCGAGGTGGCGACCATGCCCTTGTTGGCATAGACCACGTTGCGGCGGGAGGCATAGGGGTAGTGGAGGGCGTCGAAGGTAGGCATGATGGATGAGGGAAAAGCGCGCCGTATTGGTGCAGGTCTATTTTATTTGTGCTTGGGGTCCAGCGCATCGCGCAGGCCGTCTCCCAGCAGGTTGAAGGACAGGACCAGCAAAAAGATGGAGAGGCCGGGCCAGATCGCCATCCAGGGGGCATTGTCGACGTAATTCTTGGCGGTGTTGAGCATGCTGCCCCAGCTGGGCGCCGGTGGCTGCTGGCCCAGGCCCAGGAAGGACAGGCTGGCCTCGGCGATGATGGCGGCGGCAATCGCCAGCGAGGCCTGCACGATCAGCGGCGGCAGCACATTGGGCAGGATGTGGCGCAGCGCGATGCGCCAGTGCGGGTTGCCGACGGCGCGCGCCGCCTCGACGAAGTCTTCCACCTTCATGGCCAGCACCTGCGCGCGCGTGAGGCGTATGAAGATGGGGGTGGCCGACACGCCGATGGCGATCATCGCGTTGCTGAGGCTGGGGCCCAGGAAGGCAGCCAGCGCGATGGCCAGGATCAGGAAGGGAACGGCCAGCATGGCGTCGGTGAAGCGCGAGATCAGGCCGTCCGTCCAGCCGCCGACGTAAGCCGCCAGCAGGCCTATGGGTACGCCCAGCACCATCGATATGCAAACCGACACCAGGCCCGCCATCAGCGAGGCGCGCGCGCCCCACACCACGCGTGAGAGCACATCGCGGCCGATTTCGTCGGTGCCGAACAGGTATTGCAGGCTGGGCGGCTTGCGCACGGCGCTCCAGCTGGTGGCAATCGGGTCGTAGGGTGCGATCCATGGCGAAAACAGCGCAAGTGTCACAAAAATCAGCACGATCGCCAGGCCCAGCATGGCGCCGCGGCGCCGCATCAGGCGGCGCAGCGCACGGCGGGCCGGTGTGGCCTCACGCGGAATGGCGGCGGGCAGGACAGCGCTCATGCCTCAACCCCTCAGCCGTGGATTGACCACAAAATACGCGAGGTCGGCCAGCAGGTTCAGCAAAATGTAGACGCTGGAGGTGAACAGCACCACGCCCTGCACGACAGCGTAGTCGCGGTTGAACACCGCGTCCACGATCAGCTTGCCGAAACCGGGAATCGAAAACACCTGCTCGGTCAGCACCGCGCCCGACAGCAGCGTGCCGAACTCCAGCGCGCCCAGCGTGATGATGGGCGTGAGCGCATTGCGCAGCGCATGCTTGAGCACCACGCGCCGCTCGGTCAGGCCCTTGGCGCGCGCGGTGCGCACGTAGTCGGCATTGAGCACCTGCAGCATGGCGCTGCGCGTGTGGCGCATCAGCACGGCGGCAATCGCGTTGCCCAGCACAAAGGCCGGCATGATCATGGCCGCCAGGTTGGCCCCGAGGTCTTCAAAGGGGCTGACATAGCCCGAGGCCGGCAACCAGCCCAGCTGCACCGAGAACACCAGGATCATCAAAATGCCCAGCCAGARGTTGGGCGTGGACAAGCCCCACAGCGCGATCACATTGGCCAGGTAATCCCAGGCCGAGTCCTTGCCGACGGCCGAGACGATGCCGGCCGGGATGCCGATCAGCAGCGCGATCACCATGGCCATGGCCGCCAGTTGCAGCGTGACCGGCAGCTTCTCCTTGATCAGGCCCAGCACCGGCTGCTGGATGCGCATGGATTCGCCCAGGTCGCCGTGGAACACGCCGGAAATCCAGTAGGCGTAACGCATGGGCAGCGGCTCGTCGAGGTGCATTTTCTTTTGCAGGTAGGCGATCACCTCGGGGTCCTGGTTTTCCCCGGCCAGAACCGACGCGGCATCACCGGGCAGCAGTTGCTGCAGCCCGAAGATGATGACCGTGACAAAGAACACGGTCGGGATGATCGCGGCAAGCCGCTTGAGGAGGTACTGGAGCATGTGAGTCGGGCGCGGCCTGCTTTTACATCTTCAAACCCTGGATGCGGACCAGCCCGTCAGGCACGGTGCGCATGCCGGTGATTTTCTTGTTGTAGGCCCACAGCCAGTTGCGGTGGAACAGGTAAACAACAGGCTTGACCTTGTCGGCTTCCGCGGCCAGCGTGGCAAACACCTTGATGCGCCCGGCGGTGTCCAGCGTGTTGCGCGAGCGGTTTAGCAACTCGTCCCATTGCGGCCTGCATTCGCCGCTGTAGTTCAGCGGCTGCTTGCAGCCGTAGAAGCTGAACAGGTTGCCGTCCGGGTCGGCGCGGCCGCTCCAGGCCAGCACATAGGCGTCGAACTGGCCCTTGTCGGCCAGGTTCAGCGAGGTGGCGAATTCGGTGGACTGGATCTTCACGTCAAAGCCAGCCTCCTTGGCCATGGCCTGCACCACCTGGGCCACGCGCTGGGCATCAGAGGTGGTGGGCGTCATCAGCGTGAAAACGGGGTTGGGCACACCCGCTTCTTTCAGCAGCTGTTTGGCGCGTGCGATGTCGCGCTTGGGAATGGGGACGTTCTTGGCATAGAAGCTGTTGGCGGGTGGCACCCACTGGTTGCCCGGCGTGGCTTCGCCGTCCATGGCGACCTGCACGATGCCGGCGCGGTCCAGCGAGAGCTCAAAAGCCTCGCGCACGCGCGGGTCGCGGCCCAGCGGATTCTTCTGCGCCTGGTCGCTCTTGCCGGTGTTGATGGTGATACCCTGGTAGCCCAGCTCGGTGATGCGCGAGAAGGAGAGCTTTTTGTCGGCCTTGATGGAGGCGATGTCGGAGGGTGCCACGCGCTCGATGAAGTCGAGCTGGCCGGAGCGCAGGTTGGCCAGGCGCACGGTGGCGTCGACGATAGGCTGGAAGACGACTTTGTCGAAGTGGATGTTGGCCTTGTCCCAGTAGCCGGTATAGCGTTCCAGCACGATGCGGTCCTGCGCCACGCGTTCGGTGAATTTGAAGGGGCCCGAGCACACCGGCCTGGTGCCGAAGTTGGTGGGCGCGGCCTGCGCGGCCTTGGGCGAAACCATCATGCCGGCGCGGTCGGCCAGCACGCTGAGCAGCGGAGAGAAGGGCGCGCTCAGATTGATCTTCACGGTGAGGTCGTCGATGACGTCTACCGTGGTGACGGGCGCCAGCTCGCCGCGGCGATTCGAGCCCGCGAGGGTTTTGTGGCGGTCGATGTTGAACTTCACCGCGGCGGCGTCGAATTTTTCGCCATCATGGAAAGTCACGCCGCTGCGCAGCTTCAGGGTCAGCGCCTTGTTGTCGGCCGACCAGGTGTAAGAGGTGGCCAGCTGCGGCACGATGTTGAGTTTTTCATCGATGTCGACCAGCTTGTCGCACAGTGAGGAAAACACAATGCGGCTCACGAAGCTGCGCGCCAGCGTCGGGTCCAGCACGTCCGGATCTTCGGCCAGGCCTATGCGCAGGGTTTGGGCTTGCGTGGCGCAGGCGGTGGCGGCCAATGTCAGGGCCAGCAGGATTTTGGTGCTCATGGTTCTTCCTTCACGGTTGTCGATTGCGATGATGGATGGCTTGGACGGCTGCCTTGCGCCGGAGATATCTGGGGTTGGGATGAACATCATGGGTCTCCATCAGGCCGCTTGCGCATGAAAGGCCGCCTGGAGCCGGAGCAGCCTCTCGTTCACGACGGCGCCGCCGGTAATGCCGGCCGGCGCCTTGATCTCTTCCCAGAAATGGCAGGCCACGGCGTGGCCGCCTTGCGAACGCAGGGCGGGCACTTCCTCGGCGCAACGGTCTCGAGCGTGGGGGCAGCGCGTCCTGAAGCGGCAGCCCGAAGGCGGYGTGATCGGGTTGGGCACGTCGCCCTGCAGCAGCGTGCGCTCGCGCTTGAGACCCGGCTCGGGCACCGGGATCGCGGAAAGCAGCGCCTGCGTATACGGATGGCGGGGCTGCGCGAACAGGCTTTGTTTGTCGGCGTATTCGACGATCTGGCCGAGGTACATCACCGCCACGTGCGAGGCGATGTGTTTGACCACCGCGAGGTCGTGCGCGATGAAGACATAGGCCAGGCCCAGGCGGCGCTGCAAATCCTGCAGCAGGTTGACGACCTGCGCCTGGATGGACACGTCCAGCGCCGACACCGCCTCGTCGCAGACGATGAGCCGCGGCTCCACCGCCAGCGCGCGCGCAATGCCGATGCGCTGGCGCTGGCCGCCCGAGAATTCATGCGGATAGCGCTGCAGGTATTGCGGCGCCAGGCCCACCAGGTCCAGCAGCTCGGCGGCGCGTTCGCGGTGCCGGCCGCGCGCCAGGCCGTGCAGGGCCAGCGGCTCGGTCAGCGCCTGCTCCACCGTCATGCGCGGGTTCAGCGAGGAATACGGGTCCTGGAAGATCATCTGCAGTTCGCGGCGTTTGGCGCGCAGGCGGCCGGCCGGCAGGGCCATCAGGTCCTCGCCGTCAAACCAGACCTGGCCCGAGGTCGCGTCCAGCAGGCGCAGCACCAGCCGTCCCACGGTGGATTTGCCGCAACCGGATTCACCGACCAGCGCCATGGTCTCGCCGGTGTTCAGTTCAAAGTTGAGCCCGTCGACCGCATGCACGACCGCCTTGGAGCGGCTGAACAGGTGCGGGCGCACCGGGAAATGCTTGATCAGGTTTTCGACCTTCAGCAGCGCGCTCACGGCATCACCTCGCTGGTGACGGCGGCGGCGGCGCGGCGGGTTGCCATGCCTGCATCCAGCGGCGCGCGCCAGCAAGCTGCTTCGTGGCCGTCGCCCATGTCCATCAGCGGCGGCACTTCCTGGCTGCATTTGTCGATGGCAAACGGGCAGCGCGGCGCGAAGCGGCAGCCGTCCATGCGCGTCATGGGGGTGGGCACCTGGCCCTCGATGGCGTTAAGGCGGTCCTGCGCCAGGTGCAGTTTCGGGATGGAGCCCAGCAGGCCGATGGTGTAAGGGTGCTGCGGCTCGGCGAACAGGCGGGCTACGGGCGCGCGCTCCACGATCTTGCCGGAATACATCACGACGACCTCATCGGCCAGCTCGGCGATCACGCCCAGGTCGTGCGTGATCAGGATGATGGCGGTGCCGGTTTCCTCGCGCAACGTGCGCATCAGGTCCAGCACCTGGGCCTGGATGGTGACGTCCAGGGCGGTGGTGGGTTCGTCGGCGATCAGCAACTGCGGTTCGCAGGCCAGCGCCATGGCGATCATCACGCGCTGGCGCATGCCGCCCGAGAGCTTGTGCGGGTATTCGTCGATGCGTTGTTCGGGCGAGGGAATGCGCACGCGGCGCAGCATGGCGATGGCATGCTCCCTGGCCTCGTCCGCGCTGATGTCGCGGTGGCAGCGTATGCCTTCAATCAGCTGGTCGCCGATGGTGAAGGCCGGGTTCAGCGAGGTCATGGGCTCCTGGAAGATCATGGCCATGCGGTTGCCGCGCAATGCGCGCATCGCGTCCGGGCCCAGCGTGGCCAGGTCGGTGCCCTCAAAGCGGATGGAGCCCGCGGAGACACGCCCCTGGCCCTTGGGCAGCAGGCCCATGATGGACAGCGAGGTCACGCTTTTGCCGCAGCCTGATTCCCCGACGATGCCCAGCGTGCGGCCGGAGGAGACGGAAAAACTGATGCCGTCCACCGCGGCGAATTCGCCGCCGCCTTCGAGCTTGAAGCTGGTGCGCAGGCCGCTCACCTCGAGCAAAACCGTCATTCGGCGGCTCCGCTGCGCAGTGCGTGAAAACGTGTGATCTCGGCCTCGATCACGGCACGGTCGGTGATGCCTGCGGGGCTGCGGCGCGAAGGCAGGCAGGTGCTGAAGGGCTGGTAGCGCTCCAGGCTTTTGTCATAGAGGCGGCGCAGTTCCTGCAGGGGCTCGGCATGGTCGTCCACGCGGATGTCCAGTGCGCAGTAGTCTTCTGTGGTGTAAATCAAAAGTGCGGCGGCCTGCTTGCCGCGCTTGTCGCCGCCCGCGGCTTCGCCGGCAGCGAGGGCGGTGATCAGGCGTTCGGCAAAAGGGAGTTGAGCATTGGCCTCATAGGCCAGCGCCGTGACTTCAACCACCTGCGGGCCGGCCAGCATGTTGCCGGCGACGGAGTAGCCAACACCTGCCGTATGGCCGCACCAGTCTATGCAGGCGCTGCCGGTGTAGCCGGCGGTTTGGCCGTTTGCGGCTATCAGGTGCACCTGGCGGTGGTCACGGCCTTCGTCGGCCGAGGTCAGTCGCTTGATGATGTAGTCGGGAGACTGGCCGAAGGCCAGGCCGTCCAGCGCCGGCGCGGCATACAGCGGATTGACCAGCGCCTGCGTGGCCACCGCGCCCACGCCGCTGCGTGCGTGCGGGCACAGTGCGCCCACGGCAAAAAATTTGCTGGCAACCGCCACGCCGAACGCGCCCGATGAATCGCGCGCGATGAGGGACCAGGTCATGTATCAGACTTTCATCGCAACTGCGCCCTTGACCAGGCGTCTCGTGCTCCCCGCAAACAAAAAGCCGCATGAAGCGACTTTCAAATAGCTAATGGATGACGCATTTATCATGCCATGCTTCGGCGGGCTGCGCCCGCCGACCAGGGCGCCGCTTCGCCGTTTATTCGACCTTGGCGCCCGAGGCCCTGACGACTTCCGCCATGCGCTTGTAGTCGACCGCCAGCAGCTTCGCGAAGTCGGCGTTGCTCATGGCCAGTGGCTCGATGCCCTGCTTGTCCAGGCGCTCCAGCACCACCGGGTCTTTGAGGACCTTGGCCATGGCCGCGTTGACGCGGTTGACCTCGCCCACCGGTGTGGCGGCGGGGCCCAGCAGTCCGAACCATGAATCGAACTGGTAGCCGGGCAGGCCGCTTTCAGCGATGGTGGGGACATCGGGCAAATATTTGGAGCGCTTGGGCGAAGTCACGCCGATCAGGCGTATGCGGCTGTCTTTGGCAAAGGCCAGCGCGCCTATGCTGGCGGCGATCACGGCATGGGCGCGGCCGGAGATCACTTCGTTGATCGCCTCGCCCGTGGCCTTGAGCGGCACGTGCACCACATCGATGCCGGCCAGGCCGTTGAAGTAGGCCATTGAAAGGTGCGTGGCGCTGCCGACGCCGGCGGTGGCGTAGTTGAGCTTGCCGGGATTGGCCTTGGCGTAACGGATGTACTCGGCGGCGGTTCTGGCCGGTACGTCGGGGTGGATCATCAGCACGTAGTCGGCGGTGCCGATGTGCGCCATGGGGGCGAAGTCTTTTTGCGGGTCGTAGCTGAGCTTGGTGTACAGCGTGCCGGCGATGTTGTGGCTGGCCGCGCCCAGCACCATGGCGCCGCTGTCGGGCGCCGACTTGGCGACAAAGGCCGTGCCCACGGTGCCGCCGGCGCCGGGCCGGTTTTCAATGATGACGGTCTGGCCCAGCGCCAGGCCGAGCTCGGTGGACATGGCGCGCGCCAGCAAGTCCTGCACGCCGCCCGGCGCAAAAGGCACCACGATGCGCGCGATCTTGGCATTGGACTGGGCGAGGGCGCCGCCTGCGGCAAGGGCCAGGCCGGTGCCCAGGAAATCTCGGCGTTGCATCATGGAATGGTTTCTTTCGGGTGAAGGGTGGTTGCGGTTCGGATCAGGTTTTCAGTTCACGCAGATTTCATCGGCCAGGCGGCGCATGAAGCGCTCGCACCAGGCGAGTTGGTCGAGTGTGACCCATTCGTTGGGCTGGTGTGCCTGCGCGATGTGGCCGGGGCCGCACACGATGGTCGGCACACCGACCTGATGGAACAATGCAGCTTCCGTGCCAAACGACACCTTGCCAGCGCCCGAGCTCGAATCAACGTCGGCGCACTTGAAGCACAGCCGGGCGATCTCGCTGTCGGCTTCCGTCGCGAAGCCGGGCAGCACGGAGTTGAGCTTGTGTGTGATGCCGGTATCGGCCGCCACGGCCTGCATGGCCGGGACCAGGCTGTCGGCGAAGGCCTTGGCCTCGTTGAACAGTTCGACCGGCGAATTCATGTGGTGGTGGCGAATCTCCCAGGTCACGTCGCAGTCGCGCGGGATGATGTTGAGGGCGGTGCCGCCGGCGATCACGCCGGTATGAATGGTGGTGTGCGGCACGTCGTAGATCGGGTCGAAGGGGCCTTCGGCCACCAGGCGGCGGTGCATGGATCTCAGGTGGGCGACGAATTCACAGGCGATCTCCACCGCGTTGACGCCCAGCGGCGTGAGCGAGGAGTGCGCCTCGAAGCCGCGCACCGAGGTCTTGTAGGCGTGCTTGCCCTTGTGCGCGATCACCACCTGCATGCCGGTGGGCTCGCCGACGATGCAGCCGGCGGGTTTGTAGCCCTGGTCCACCATGTCGGCAATCATGCGGCGCACGCCTATGCAACCAACCTCCTCGTCGTAGCTGAAGGCCAGGTGCACCGGGCGCTTGAGTTTGCGCTTGAGCAGCTCGGGCACCATCATGAGCGCGGTCGCGCCGTAACTCTTCATGTCGGTCACGCCGCGGCCGTAGAGCTTGTCGCCGATGATTTGCGCCGCGAAGGGGTCGGTGTCCCAGGGCTGGCCGTCGACCGGCACCACGTCGGTGTGGCCCGACAGCACCAGGCCGCCCAGCCTGGTTTCGCCGTTTTCGGCGGGCAGTGTGGCCCAGAGGTTGGCCTTCTTGCCGCTGTCGTCATAGGTGCGGCGGCATTCAATGCCCAGGGCTTCAAGCTTCGCCTGCGTCCAGTCGAGCAGGGGCAGGTTGCTGTCGCGGGAGACGGAGGCAAAAGACACCCATTTTTCAATCAGCGGCAGGGCGGCAAGGTCGGCGGCCTGCACGGCGCTGCGGGTGGCGTTGGGAAGGGGGGCATTCATGGTGGGCCTTTGTGGTGCGGCGCGATGCCGTGGTTTCAGAACGGCGGCGGCCGGAGGAATAGCGAGGGCGAGGGCATTGCCGGRAAATTGTATGACAGCATACTATTTTGCGCGCACGCCATCCTGTCCGGGCCGCTGGCTACGCCCGGGCAAAAAAAAACCGCCGGATCGGGTGATGCAGCGGTGTTGTGCAGCCAGGAGTGGCTGGGAAGGTGTGGGCGCTTGCCGGCAGTCTTATTTTTTCCCGCCGCCACCACCGCCACCGCCACCACCACCGCCGTTTCCACCTCCGTTGCCGCCCGCGTTGCCTCCGCCATTGCCGCCGCCGTTACCGTTGCCCTTGCCGCCACCATGGCCGGCGTCTTTGCCGGTGCCCAGGCCCTTGCCCGCGATGTCGGCTTTGGCAACGCTGTCTGCCTTGGCGGAATGGCTGGATGCCTTGCCGCTCTTGTCGGTGTGTGAAGCGCTGACGACCGAGCCCAGCGTCACGCCCATGCCTTTGGCGATCTGCCCCCAGCCCATGCCCTCGCTTCTTTGCCCGAGCACGCCGCCCAGTGCGGCCGAGAGCTGCCCCGGCGTCGGATTGCTGATGCCTTGCTGCGCCAGCGAGGTCTTGGCGAGCGAGATGGCGATGTTGACGTTGCCGTAGCCCATCTTGCCGGTGGACGGCGACAGGCTGGCGGCGGGCGCCGTGGCGTTGGGGCCGGTCAGGCTGGGCCCCAGGGTGATGGCGGTGCCGGTGCGCAGCCCGTTGACCATGGAGCGGGCGTTTTCCGGTGAGCCGGCGAAGGCGCTGTAGTTGGCGGCCAGCCGGGCGCCTTCGGGGTTGCTGGTGGTTTGCGCGAAGGCGGGGCCGCCGCACAGCAGGATGGCGCTGCTGGCCGCCAGGGCAACAAGGGTTTTGGGGAGGGTGAACATGATGGGTACCTCACGCTGGTAGCGCCGGCTGCGGGGTGCAGCCATGGCTTACTGATATTGATATTAGGAGTTTCTGCGTACGCAGAGTGCGTGTCGCGATGGCGTCCTACGTCTTTATGAGCATAAAAGCGCTGTCCGGTACCCGGATGTAAAAGTACGCGCAAAACGTTGGCGGCATTTGCGGGTACCCGGCGCCCGGAAAGCGGCTGCGGCTGAACCCGGCGAGAATGCGTCTCGCGGCATGCGCCGCCCCGGCCATTTACTCCTCACAGAAAGCATTTCCCCATGACCAGCAGCATCTACACCACCTCCATTCCCGTTTTCAAGCAGATGCTGGGCGGCCTCAAGGGCGTCCTGGCCAAGGCCGAGGCCCACGCGGCCGCGAGGAACATCGACCCCAACGCGCTGTTGCAGGCGCGCCTTTTCCCCGACATGTTTCCCTTGCTGCGCCAGGTGCAGGTGGCCAGCGACTTCGCCAAGAGCGTGTCGGCCCGGCTGGCCGGCGTGGAAGTGCCAAAAATCGAAGACAAGGAAACCACGTTTGCCGAACTGCAGGCGCGCATAGACAGCATACTGGCCTTCATCGAGGGACTGGGTGCGGCGAAGTTTGACGAAGCCGCCACGCGCGAGATCGTCACGCAGGCCGGCACGCCCAAGGAAAAGCGCTTCACGGGCCAGTCTTACCTGCTCAACTACGGCCTGCCGCATTTCTTCTTCCACACCACCACGGCGTACGCCATCCTGCGCCACAACGGCGTGGAAGTGGGCAAGAAGGACTACATCGGAAGCTATTGAAATTTATCGCAGGCGCCCGCGGATGGGCGCCTGCCGACGGCCTTGCGTCAGTGGGCTTGCGTCCACACGCTGGGGTCGGGCAGCTTCTGGTGGGGGCAACTGGCGCCTCCGTCCAGCTGCCATGAAATGCCATGCAACCAGTCATCGGCATGCGGCTCAAAACGCTTGAGGTCGGCCATCAGGGCTTTCTCGAACGCCACCGCGTAGGTCAGCAGGCGCTGGTCCCAGTGTTTCATGATGATGCGCACGTGCATGCCTTCACCGTGGCGGCTGGAGGTCAGCAACATCTGGCAGTCCAGCCACTGCGACGGGATGCCCGCCCGCCGGGCGGTATCGCGCAACAGCACCTGGATGAGCTGCCGCCGCAAGGCAAGGGCRGAATTCTCTTCGCCGGGGAGAGAACCCTCCGATTCAGGGAGGCTGGCGCCGACGGTCCTTGCAGGTTCGCTTTTTGTTCCAAAGAGCTGGTTGAGTTTCATGATGTGCGGGCATCGTGTTGTGGCGCCGGCCGGCTGGCAGGGCGTGTTTCACGCTGGGCCAGAGGGTCGGCGTCATATGTTACAAGGTGTTAACAATGTCCGCGAACCCCGTCCCCAAGTCAAGCGGATGAACTTTTAAAACCGGAACTTTTTCATGAAAACATGAATTGAACGCTGTCTTTTTGTACGCGTCAAAATGGGAAGTCTCAGAGGGGAAGCTGCCTCATCGTCGCGCGTCAGTCTCAACGTCACGTCCTGCCCGAAGGACTCATACCGCGTTTGCGCTGCGTGGAACGCTTGCTCCGCTAATTGTTTCTATATGTAACTAAAATGAGCTCTAAGCCCGCACAAAGTAGACGAAGGTTGTCTGCGGGAAGACGTGCCGGTAGAGGGGGCGGGCAAGCACCCGTGCCAGGTTTTTGGGTTGCAGCATCCCAGAGGCGCTGTTGTAGAGCCGGTAAAAGCTGGGGTGCAGCGGCTTGAGGCCGAACTCCTTGCCGAAGGCCACCAGAGAATCGTGGCTGAACGCGTTGATGTGCTCCAGCGGGGCGATCGGCATCTGGTCGCCGGCTGAAAGCGCGCCGAAATTTTTCCCCTGGCTGATTTTTTTCAACGCGGCCGCCGCATCGGGAACGCTGATCTTGATGACGCCGTCGCCCGACAGCGCGTCGCGCAGTTTTTCGAGCACCAGCCGGGGTTCCGTCAGGTGTTCGAAGACCTGCTCGGTATTGATGAAACGGAACCTCCTGGCCGGCAGGTCGCCCAGGCCGACGACCCGCAGCCCGACGGACCGGCCATGGCGGGCGCGCTCCTCGGACAATTCAACACCCCACACATTGCAGCCGAAGCCCATGGCCATCTTCGACCAGTGTGCCCAGCCGAAGCCGAAGTCCAGCATGTCGAGATCACCCGGCGGCAGCCCGAAGTGCTGGATGATGAACTGGACCTGCTCGGCGAGGTAGCGGTATTCGTCCAGGCTGTAGTTGCGGTGTTCGCGCTCCAGCTCGGTGCCCGGAACCCAGTCGTTGTAGATTTCGCCGAGCAAGGGGTCGTTGGGCACCTGTTGCTGGAAGACCAGGCCGCAATGGTCGCAGCGGGCGAGGGCATAGACGCCCGCGTCGGCTGTGGCGGACGCATGGCCTTCATAGTGTCTTGCGAGATACGCCTGGATACCCGCGCCGGTGTACGGCTCCTGGTAGACAAGGGACAGGGAGCCTGAAAGGCAGCCGGGGCAGCGGGTCCTGACTTTGAGTGGCGATTCTCCGGGCAGCGTGGCGCCCTGAAGCGGCGCCTGGCGCGGCGTTGGCAGGCCTTCCCTGCGGGACGGTGAAGCCGGTTCAACCGGCAGGCGTGGGAGTTCAAGTGAGCTGGCAGGCATGTTCATGGTGGCTTCCGAAGTGCCGCAACGCAGCAGTACCGGCCACCTTAGCCGCTGGCGGGGTCCGCGCGGGTAACCCGCTGTAAACCGTGTATCGACTCCCTGTCGCGAGGAAGCCATCCTGCAGCGGCAGTTTCGACGGCGCGGCGGCGCCTGCCTGGGCGCTGACCCATGCCGGCGCTCTACCAACGGGGGCGCCGACACTGAGCCGGCGTCCGTGCATCAGGTCATGCGGTTCCGGTTTTCGACCACCGCGCAACCGGTGATGCGCCACGCTTTGTTTCGTTGCCGCTCCAGGCTGTAGACCGCCAGCCACGAAGCGCCGCCGGCATCCGTCATCTGCACACGCTGGATGGCCTGGTCGTCCTTGCCCTCGGCTTTCAGGAATGCCACCGAGCCTGGGCGGTACACGACCGGGTAGTCCCTGCGCACCATCGCCATGAAACCGGCGGCGTTGCCGACGGCTTCACGCACATTGGGTGCGGCGAATGAAAATGCCTTGGCCGCGTTGTCTTTGGCAAACGCGGCGAGCTGGCTTTCGATCACGCCGCGCACGCTTTTTTCGTCCGCCGCCGTAAACGGTGCGGCCTGCGTCGGCGCGGCGCCAAGCAGCAGCGCCAGGGCCGCAGCCCCGGCGGTGAGCAGACCGCGCAGCTGCGCCGAAGCAAGGTGTATGCAGATGTTCATGGTTTTCCTCCTGGGGCAGCCTTTGTCGCGGTGCCGGCAGCGCCATCATGCCGCAACTTGCCTGGAAGTACGCAGTCCGCGGCGCCGCAGATGTACCTCTTCGACCTGGAGCCGCTCTTAAAGGAGTTGCCCGCGCGCCAGCACCACGACGCCACCGCTGACGAGGATTTCACCGGTCGCATTGGCCTGCACGGTGATCTTGCTGGGGCGCCCGACAAAGCGTCCCTGCTTGAGCGTGATGAGCTCGCCCGCCGCCGCCGCGCCGTGCTGCAGCAGGTAGGCGCCCACAGGGCCGGCCGCGCTGCCGGTGGCGATGTCTTCCACCAGCCCGGCGTTGTCCCAGGTGCGGCCTTCGCGCGCCGCCACGTCCAGCACGTAGGCAAACTTGGCGCCCACGGTGGCCAGCAATGCCTCGAAGGCCGGGTGCACGACGCGCGCGCGGTCCAGTCCGCCCGCGGCGGGCACCAGCAGGTAGGGCAGGCCGGTCGACACGACCTGCAGCGGAAAGCGGATGTCCAGCTGCGAGGCCTCGAGGTTGAGCGCGGCCAGAAAGGCCTGGCTTTCGGCGCGGCCCAGCGGGGCCTGTAGCGTGGCCTTGCCCTGGTTCATGCGGGCGTTGTAGGTGGCAGCAGTGCCCTCCAGCCGCGTGGTGCTG
>NZ_JBFUBY010000033.1:0-21477 GCF_056405515.1 Polaromonas sp. P1_G2 | reverse complement strand
GCCTATGCGCGCGCATGGGCAAAAGTTGAAGCGCAGGCCTCAGTTGCCCAGGCTTTTGCGAAAGTACCAGGACCAGAGCCCGTAAATTGCACCGAGCAGGGTGCCTGCCAAGCCGAGCAAAGTCAGATGGAAAAGCGGCCCATAGCTGTCAAGAAATCCCCATTCCGAGTCTTCGTACGGAGACCGGATACGGGGATTGTAAAAATACAGCGCGTCCCACCCTTGCGTCACTGTCGACGGATTCAGGACCACAAAAGCGCACACGCACACCACCAGGCAGGCCGCCGACCTGGACACAACAAAACGGAAAGCGGACATGGCGTTCAAGGAAGGCATCAGCTTCCTGTTCAGCAGCCAGAAAGCCACGGCGGCCAACACGGTAGGGAGCGGAACCTGGAATAGGGACCCAAGATTCCCGAACGACAGCCAGAACAGGAATTCCATCAGAAGCGGCCAGAACATCAGCGAGGGCGCCTCACTCCAGCGGAATTCGTTGCGCCCCAAGCCACCCCCCACCAGGCAATAGGCCACACCATATAAGGCAGGACCGGCAAAGACGAACATCAGCACCGTCGCACCCAGGCCGCTGAGCTTCCCCCGGGCCGGGCCGGCTACGCTCTTTGGATCAAGCGCTCCAGGAGCATCGTGAGTCATGAGGAAACCGACGCCGGTAAAAACTGCTGCAGCTCGGGCGGCAGGGGCGCCTGCAGGTGCACCACCTTGCGCAGCTTGGGATGGTTGAACTTCAGGCTCCAGGCATGCAGAAACATGCGTTTGAGCGGCACCGCGCCGGCTGCGGTTTTCTGCAGCGCCCGGTTCAGCTCGAAATCGCCGTATTTATCGTCGCCGGCGATCGGGTGGCCCTCATTGGCCAGGTGCACGCGGATCTGGTGCGTGCGGCCGGTCTTGATGGTCACTTCCAGCAGGGTGAAGGGCGTGGCGGGGGCCAACGGGCTGGCCGGAACCGCCGCCTTGACTTTCACCAGCGTCACCGAGCGCATGCCGTCGGGATGGTCGTTGTCGACCACTTTCACGCGCCGCTCGCCGTCAGGCAGCAGGTATTTGTGCAGCGCCTTGTCGATCACGCGGTGATTGGCGGGCCATGCGCCGCCGGCCAGCGCCAGGTAGACCTTGTCGGTTTCGCGCTCCCGGAACTGCTCCTGCAGCAGCTTGAGGGCCATGCGCCGCTTGGCGATCAACAAAATGCCGCTGGTTTCGCGGTCCAGCCGGTGCACCAGCTCCAGGAAGTCGGCCTCCGGCCGCGCCATGCGCAGCTGCTCGATCACGCCAAAACTCACGCCGCTGCCGCCGTGCACCGCCACGCCGGCCGGTTTGTCGATCGCCAGCACGAAGTCGTCTTCAAACAGGATGGGAAATTCGCGGGACGGCGCATAGCCGCCCGTGGTGGAACTGGCGCYATGGCGGGCGATTTCCTGTGCCATGGCCTCGGCTTTCTGCCCAGCCCGCTCCGAGGTGCGCACCGGCGGCAGGCGCACCACGTCGCCGGCTTCCACACGCGTATCGGCCTGCGCCCTGCCCTTGTTCACCCGGACCTCGCCGCTGCGGATGATGCGATAGACATGGGTTTTGGGCACGCCCTTGAGCTGGCGGATCAGGAAATTGTCCAGGCGCTGGCCGGCGTAGTCCTCGTCCACGGTCACCAGCGTGGCCTGGGGCGCTGCGGGGGCTGCTACCTGGGGAATGGGCGCCGCCGGGGTGGCAGGTGCAGACGCGGCCGCGGACGCCCATACCGGTGTTTTCCCGGGTTTCCTTGCCAAGCCCTTTGCTGACCCTATAATGTGTTTCACTAGCGATGCGCTGTAAGTGGTTGATTTGCCTGGAGTTTAGTCCACGCAAGTCCCCGGCCCTGAAAAGGCGAACAAGCAGCCTCGCTGGAAGGTCGATGCCCACGCCGGCAATTGCCCGCAAGCGACGAGTGCCAGGCACCTCGCGGCGAGCGTCTTTGCACGGTAGACGAGTCGACGTTTTGCGAACACAACTACGGAATACCATGTGTGCAGCCCAAGTCACGAACAACAGGCTGCACGCGGATCCAGCCGAGAACAAGTCCTTTAACGGGTAGCCCTCTGATGACAACACTGGTCAGTCTGATTTATATATGCCTGCGGCGCTTCACGACATTCGTGAACCCCGCATTCGGCATGAATCAGCCGCCGGCCTTTGTCCAGTGGGCGCAAGCAGCCGCGTTTTGCGCGGCACCCACCCGTTTGACCCCTGCTCGCTCCATCCACGCGCCTACGCCCAGACCACGTCGCTGACCGATTCATTTCGGTCGGCCGCGCGCTGTCAAAAGCTCTCCGGCAATTCCTCCACGTTCGCACTGCGTCCCTCCGGCGTCGTTGGCCCATTTTGGGCATGTGATTGATGTTTCAGACATGACATCAAAACGAAGAACGATAAGGAAGGCTACCCATGAAACGGATGCTGGTAAACGCCACTCAGGCTGAAGAACGCCGCCTGGCGATCGTCGACGGACAAAAACTCCTCGACTACGAAATTGAAATCGAAGGGCGCGAACAGCGCAAGGGCAACATCTACAAGGCCGTCGTCACGCGCGTCGAGCCCTCGCTGGAAGCCTGCTTCGTCGACTACGGCGAAGACCGCCACGGCTTCCTGCCGTTCAAGGAAATCTCCAAGCAGTACTTCGCCCAGGGCGTGCCGGTCAGCCAGGCGCGCATCAACGACGTCATCAAGGAAGGCCAGGAACTGCTGGTCCAGGTCGAAAAGGAAGAACGCGGCAACAAGGGCGCGGCCCTCACCACCTTCGTTTCCCTGGCCGGCCGCTATGTGGTCCTGATGCCCAACAACCCGCGCGGCGGCGGCGTGAGCCGGCGCATCGAGGGCGACGACCGGGCCGAGCTCAAAGAAGCGATGGACCAGCTCGAGTACCCCAACGGCATGAGCATCATCGCCCGCACCGCCGGCATCGGCCGCAGCGCGCCTGAGCTCCAGTGGGACCTGAACTACCTGCTCAAGCTCTGGACCGCCATTGACGGCGCCGGCAAGGGCGGCAAGGGCGCTTACCTGATTTACCAGGAATCCAGCCTCGTGATCCGCGCCATCCGCGACTACTTCAACAGCGACATCGGCGACATCCTGTTCGACACCGACGACGTCTATGAGCAGGCCAAGCAGTTCATGGCACACGTGATGCCCGAGCACGAGCACCGCGTCAAGCGCTACCGCGACGACGCGCCGCTGTTCAGCCGCTTCCAGATCGAACACCAGATCGAATCGGCCTATGCCCGCACCGTGCAGCTGCCTTCCGGCGGCGCCATCGTGATCGACCACACCGAGGCCCTGGTCTCGGTCGACGTCAACTCGGCCCGCGCCATCAAGGGCGGCGACATCGAGGAAACCGCCACCCGCACCAACCTGGAAGCCGCCGACGAAGTCGCGCGCCAGATGCGTTTGCGCGACCTCGGCGGCCTGATCGTCATCGACTTTATCGACATGGAAGAGTCGCGCAACCGCCGCGACGTCGAAAACCGCCTGCGCGACGCGCTGCGCCAGGACCGCGCCCGCGTGCAGTTCGGCACCATCAGCAAATTCGGCCTCATGGAAATGAGCCGCCAGCGCCTGCGCCCGGCCCTGTCCGAAGGTGCATCGATCCCCTGCCCGCGTTGCGGCGGCTCCGGCCACATCCGCGACACCGAAAGCTCGGCGCTGCAGATCCTGCGCATCATCCAGGAAGAGTCCCTCAAGGACAGCACGGCCTCGGTGCTGTGCCAGGTCCCGGTCGACGTGGCCTCCTTCCTGCTCAACGAAAAGCGCTCCGAGATCGCCAAGATCGAGGTCAAGCAGCGCATCAACGTGCTGCTGGTGCCCAACAAGACGCTGGAAACCCCCAACTACCGCCTGGAACGCCTGAAGCACGACGACCCTCGCCTGGACAACATCGCTGCCAGCTACAAGATGGCCGACGAAATCGAGGACCCGACCACCGTCACGCGCCGCAGCCAGGAAAAGCACAACAAGCAGGAGCCCATCATCAAGGGCGTGCTGCCCGATGCGCCCGCCCCCGTGGCCCCGCCCAAGCCCGAAGCCGTGCCGCACGCGGCGCCCAAGGCTGCTGCCGCCCGTCCCGTCCCTGCGGCCGCGGCACCCGCTGCTGAAAAAGGCTTTTTCGGCTGGATCAAGGGCTTGTTCGGCGGCGCCGAAGCACCAGCCCCTGCGCCTGCGGCCAAGGAAGTGAAAAAAGACGAGCGCGGCGAAGGCCGGCGTGACGGCCGTGGCGCTGAAGGCCGCGGCGGCGAGCGCGGCGAGCGTTCGGACCGTGGTGGCGAGCGCGGCGGCCGTGACGGCCGGCGCGGTGGCCGCGGCCGCAGCGAAGGACGTGGCGAGGGCCGCGGCGCTGAAGGCCGTAGCGAAGCCCGCCCCGAAGGCCGTGGTGAACGCGGTGAAGGCCGCGGCGGCGAGCGCCGTGAGCGCAATGCCGAAGGCCGCCAGGAGCGCCCAGCCGGTGAAGCCCGCGCCGAAGGCGCAGTCGACCAGCCACGCAGCGACACCCCCAACCGCGAAGGCGGCCGCAACCGCCGTGAACGCGGCGAGCGCGGCGAGCGCGGCGGTGAACGCACCGGCGAGCGCGGTGAGCGCATCCAGCGCGACGCCGTCGAGCAGGACCTCGCACTGGCCAACCAGGCCGCCATGGCAGCCGCCATGGGCGGTGACACCGGCGAAGCACGCCAGGAACGCGCACCCCAGGACGGCGAACGCCAAGGCAACCGTGAGCCGCGTGCTGACCGCGGAGAACGCGGTGAAGGCCGCCGTGAACGCGGTGACCGCAACGGCCGCCGTGGCGAGCGCCGCGGTGCAGACCGCCCTGAAGGCGCCGAAGGCCAGAACGCCCCCGCCGAAGGCGCTGTGGGCTTCAACCCTGACGCTCCCGCGGCAGCACCTGTGCTCGACGAAGCCGGCAATGTGATCGCTCCCACGGCCAACGGCCAGGGCGACGAACAGCGCCAGCCACGCGTGCGCCGCAGCCGCGACCGCTACGGCCGCGACCGGGATCGCCGCGAACGCGGTGAAAACGGCGAGCGCACCGAGCAGCAGCCCGCCGAAGGCAGCGTGGACGCAGCCCAAGCCGGTTTTGCCGAGCCCCGTCAGCAGCCGCAAGCCCCTGAAGAGCGCGCCCCGGCAGTCGCCGACTATGCGGCACCAGCGGCCGCCGTGACCCCCGCGGCGCCTTTTGTGCCCGCAGCGGCACCTGCCCCCGCCTACACGGCACCCGTGGCCGTTGCGGCATCGGCGCCCGCGCCAGCACCTGTAGCGGCCGCTCCGGCGCCCACACCGGTCCAGGCACCAGCACCCGCGGGCATCACCTTGCCCAAGGTCCAGTCCTATGCTCTGCCCCTCGATGAGCTGGCCCAGGTGGCCCAGTCCTCCGGCCTGCAGTGGGTGAATTCCGACGCAGCCAAGATCGCCGAGGTCAAGGCTGCCATCGCCGCCGAAACCAAGGCCGTGCACGTGCCGCGCGAGCGCCCGCCGCTGGTCGTGGCCGACGAAGGCCCGCTGGTGCTGGTCGAGACCAAGCGCGACCTGGGCGCGATGTCCCTGCCCTTCGAAAAGTCGGCGGGCCAGTAAACGCCCCGACCCCGGCCGCCTCGGCGGCCACCCCCTGAAAAAGCCCGCGAATGCGGGCTTTTTTTATGCCCCGAAACTGGCCCTAGAATCAGTCCAACAAAACGACAAAGGGGGGAAGACGATGGACAACCCGACGCATGATGCGCGTTACGCGCCGCCACAGGCCGTGGTGGAAGACGTGGCCGACGCGAACCAGGGCCTGCAGCTGGCCAGCCGCGTCGAACGGCTTGGCGCCGTGATCCTCGACACGGTCTTCCAGAGCCTGGTGCTCTGGCTGGTGTCGCTGGTGACACCCTACAACCCCTGGGCCACGCAAGGAGTCGGCGCGTGGTCCTTCAACCCGATGAGCATGGCCATCGGCGCCCTGATCTTCATCCTGCTCAACGGCTACCTGCTCGCGACACGGGGCCAGACCATCGGCAAGGTCCTGCTCAAGATACGCATTGTCCGGCCCTCGGGCGAAGCCGTTTCCCCCACGCGCCTGGCCTTGCGCTACGGCGCGGGCTTTGTGGCCGGCCTCGTCATGGCCGTGGTCTGGGTGTATTCGCTGATTGACTGCCTCATGATCTTTCGCAAGTCGCGCCGCACCCTGCACGACGAGATCGCCGACACCATCGTCGTCAAGGCCTGAGACCCACGCCTGTGGCCACCGCGCGCCTTGACACGCTTTACACGGCCGAAACGCCGGAGGGCATCACCCTGTCCCTGCGGCCCGCCGGCATCGTCGCGCGCGGGCTGGCCTACCTGATAGACCTGGCCATACGCGGCTGCCTGTTCATCGCCGTGGCCATCACGGTCGGCGTGATGGGCAAGGCCGGGGTGGCCGTGCTGCTGCTTGCGTATTTCGGCCTCGAATGGTTTTATCCCGTGGTGTTCGAGCTGACGCGCGCTGCCGCCACCCCCGGCAAGCGCGCCATGGGACTGCGCGTGGTGATGGATTCGGGCTTGCCGGTGACGCCCGCTGCCTCGCTGACCCGCAACCTGCTGCGCGCCGCCGAWTTCATGCCCGCGCTGTTCGGCGCTGGCCTGGTGTCCATGCTCTGGCGGAATGACAGCAAACGCCTGGGCGACCTGGCCGCCGGCACGCTGGTGGTCTTCACCGATGCCGTCAAGCTGCACGGCGAGGTGCCCCTGTCGCCGCCGCAGGCGCCCGCGCGGCCGCTGTCCGCCGCCGAGCAGGCCTCGGTGCTCGCCTGGGCCGGCCGCGCCACGCGGCTGACGCCCGAGCGCCTCGGCGAACTCGCCGCCCTGGCCGAGCCGGTGCTGGCCACGGGCACGCCGGGCAGCAGCGCCACGCAACGCCTGCTGGGCGTGGCGCAATGGCTCATGGGCCGGCGCGAAGGGGATGCGAGGCGATGACACCCCTGCAATTTGAAGCGGCCTATGCGCCGCTCTGGACCGAGCTCGAAACCGTCATCGGCGTCGCCGAAACCGAGCGCAAGTTCGACGGCGCCCGGCTGGCCACGCTTTACCGCCGCGTCTGCGAACACCTGGCGCTGGCGCAGGCCCGCGCCTACCCCGTGCACCTGACGCAGCGGCTGGAGACCCTGACGCAAAGCGCCCACCGGCTGATCTACCGGCGCCACGACTACGGCCTGGCGCGCCTCGGATGGCTGGTGCTGGTCGACTTCCCGCAGGCGGTGCGCGCGCACCGGGCCTACCTGCTGGTGTCGGCCCTGCTGTTCGTGGTGCCGCTGCTCGCCGCGGGCCTGGCCACCTACCGGGACCCGGGCTTCATCCTGCACCTGCTGGACGCGGCCCAGGTGCAGAACTTCGACAGCATGTACAGCGACGGCGCCAAGTCCTTCGGGCGCAACCGCGACGCCAGCGGCGACTGGCAGATGTTCGGCTTTTACGTCATGCACAACATCGGCATCGGCTTTCGCTGCTTCGCGGCCGGCATCTTCGGCGGCGTCGGCAGCGCCGCCGTGCTGCTGTTCAACGGCGTGCAGATAGGCGCCGTCGGCGGCTACCTGATCGCCTCCGGCCACGGGCAGAACTTCTGCTCCTTCGTCGTCACACACGGCGCCTTCGAGCTGACCGCCATCGTGCTCGCCGGCGCGGCGGGGCTGCGCCTGGGCTACGCGCTGATCGCGCCGGGCCGGCACACGCGGCTGGAGGCGCTGCGCCTGGCCGCCCGCCACGCCATCGTGGTGGTCTACGGCGTCATCGGCCTGCTGCTGATCGCCGCCGCCGTCGAAGCCTTCTGGTCCTCGGCGCGCTGGGTCACCCCCGCCGTGAAATACGGCGCCGGCGCGGCCTGCTGGGCCCAGGTGTTCGCCTACCTGGGCTGGCAGGGACGGCCGCGCGCAGGCGCCGCGCCCGCGGGCGAAGGGCAGCGCCATGCAGGTTGATGCGCTGGCCGTCGCGCTGCGGCCGCGGCCCATGGCCGAAGCCGCCGACCTCGGTGTCGCGCTGGTGCGCCGCCACGCCGGCTCCATCTGGCGCACCTTCCTGCCCCTGTATGTGGTGGTCATCGCGCTGGTGCTGTGCACCATCGAGTTCGCCTACTGGCTGCCCGGCCTGTTGATCTTCTGCCTCAAGCCCTGGTTTGACCGCAGCCTGCTGTTCATCCTGTCGCGCGCGGTTTTCRGCCAGTCCACGCGCTGGAAAGACCTCTGGGAGCAGCGTGCCCAGGTGTGGGGCGGGCAGTTGCTGCGCACCCTGCTGTGGCGGCGGCTGTCGCCCTGGCGCTCCTACACCCAGGCCGTGGACCAGCTCGAAGGCCAGCGCGGCGGCGCCAGGCGCAAGCGGCGCGACCAGCTGCTGCGCGGGCGGCGTGGCGCGAGCGCCGGCATGCAGCTGATTTTTTCCAACGTCGAGATCGCGCTGGAATTCGCCCTTCTCTCCATCCTGTTCTGGTTCGCGCCCGAGGGCACTCTCTCGGAACTCTGGCGCTGGCTGATCGCTTCCGAGTCCACACTGCAAAGCCTCAGCCTCGCGCTGGTCTACGCCTTCGCCGTCGGGCTGGTCGAGCCCTTCTTCGTGGCGGCCGGCTTCGCGATGTACCTGAACCGCCGCGTCGAACTCGAAGCCTGGGACATCGAGCAGGAATTCCGCCGCGCCTTCACACCCGCGCCGGCCGGGGGCAGCCCATGACTGCCGCGATACGCGTTCCCTGGCGGCGGACCGTGGCCTGCGCCGTGCTGGCGGGCTGTGCCATGGGCATGCCCTCGTGGGCCAATCCAGCCGCCGCGGCGCCGGGCGAAGCGCCCTCGCGCCAGCAGGTGCAGTCGGCCGCCGACCGGGTTCGCGCCGATCCCAACCTGCCCGGCAGCAAGAAAGAAAAAACCCTGAGCTTCAAGGACCGGGAGAAAAAACCCGAAGATAAAAAGAAGGAGCGCGACAGCTTCGGCTGGCTCAAGGATTTTGTGACCACAGTGTCCGAAGGCGCGCGCCTGCTGGTGTGGGCGCTGGGCGCGCTGGCCCTGGCCTGGCTGGTGGTGGGCATACGGCGCTGGGTGAAGGTACGGGCCGGCGGCGGACGCCACCGCATGGCGCCCCTGCCCAGCCACATCGGCAGCCTGGACATACGCCCCGAAAGCCTGCCCGACGACGTGGGCTCCGAAGTCGCCTCGCTGTGGCAGCGCGGCCAGCGGCGGCCCGCGCTGTCGCTGCTCTACCGCGGCGCGCTGTCCCGCCTGGTGCACCTGCACGAGGTGCCCATACGCCATGCCAGCACCGAGGGCGAATGCGTGGCGCTCAGCCAGGGCCGGCTGGCGCCCATGTCGCTGGAATTTTTCGCGCGGCTGGTGGCGGCCTGGCAGCTGGCGGCCTACGGCGGGCGCCTGCCGCCCACGGCTGGCGTGCTGGCGCTGTGCGATGAATTTGACGCGCGGCTGGGCGCGCCGGCCGGGCCGGCGAAGGCGGCGCCATGAGGGACCGGCTGATCCTCATCCTGCTCGGCGTGCTGCTGCTGGCCGGCGGCGCCTGGCTGGTGTCGGCCACTGAATGGATCGACATCGACGTCCCTACGCCGGCCAAGGGCGAGGCCCTCACCAACCCGCTGTACGCGACCGAGAAACTGCTGGGCGCCCTGGGGGCGAAAGTCGTGCGGCGCACAAGCCTGGACGCCATGCCGCCGCAGCAGGCGCGGCTGGTGCTGGTGTCGCGCAACTGGGACCTGTTTCCCGAGCGCAGGCAGCGCCTGCGCGCATGGGTGGCGCAAGGTGGACACCTGGTGATCCCCGGCTTCCTGGCCGGCCACGAATCGCTGAAGGGCTGGCTGCCCGTTACGGAGCAACGCCCCCTCAAGTTTGAGCCGCCCGCGATGCCGCCGCGCCCCTTAGGCAAGCCCGCCAAGGACACGGATTGCCGCGCGCTCGAGGAACCCGCCGACGTCGTGCCCAGTTACGGCGACAGCCGGGTGTTTCGCGCCTGCGGCGCGTACTTCAGCTCCCAGTACCTGCCGGTGAACCGGCAGGCCGCGCCGCTGTGGGCGCTGCAGGGCATGGCCGGCACCGAGGCGGTGCGCGTGCAGGTCGGCCAGGGCACGGTCACCGTACTCGGCGGCTGGGGCCTGCTGAACAACAGCAACCTGCTGCGCGCCGACAACGCCCTGCTGGCCGCCGCGGCGCTGCAGGCGCGCCCCGGCGCCGAGTTCTGGTTTGTGGCCGAAGAGGCCAGGGAACCCTTCGCGCCCTGGCTCTGGCACCAGGCCTGGGCGGCGCTGCTGCTGGGCTTGCTGGCCCTGGCACTGGCCCTGTGGCGCGCCGGCGTGCGCTTCGGCCCGCTGGCGCCTTCGGCCCCCGCCCACCGGCGCTCCATGGCCGAGCAGGTGCGCGGCACCGCGCGCTTCCTGCACATGCACGGGCCCAAAGCCCTGCATGCGGCCCAGCTTCGCGCGCTGCACGCGTCGGCCGCGCGGCAGCTGCCTCGCTTCTCGCAGCTGGACCCGGCGCGCCGCACCCAGGAGATCGCGCGCGCCACCGGCCTGGACGCGCAGGTGCTGGAACGCGCGCAGGCCGACAGGGCGCGCAACCGCGGCGCGCTGGCCGCCGACCTCGAACTGATAGAAACCGCCCGCCGGCGGCTCGATGCGCGCGAACCCGCCGCTTCACCGGCCCCTCCATCCGCTTCTTCATCCGCCTCTTCACCCTGAACCCGAGAAACCACCATGTCATCAATTCCCAACGAAGAACTGATACGCGCGGCCGAATGGCTGCAGACCCTGCGCCACGAAGTCGGCAAGGCCGTGGTCGGCCAGAAGGAAGCTGTCGACCAGACCCTGGTGGCGCTGGTCGCGTCCGGCCACGTGCTGATCGAGGGCGTGCCCGGGCTCGGCAAGACGCTGCTGGCGCGCGCGCTGGCGCAGGCCATGAGCCTGCGCTATGCGCGCGTGCAGTTCACGCCCGACCTGATGCCCTCGGACATCACCGGCCATTCGGTGCTGGACCCGTCGACCCGCGGCGAAACCGGCATAGGCACGCTGCGCGTGCACCAGGGGCCGGTCTTCACCCACTTGCTGCTGGCCGATGAAATCAACCGCGCGCCGGCCAAGACGCAGAGCGCGCTGCTTGAGGTGATGCAGGAATACCAGGTCACGCTGGAAGGCCGGGCCATGCCGCTACCGCGTCCCTTCATGGTGATGGCCACGCAAAACCCGATAGACACCGAAGGCACCTACCCCCTGCCCGAGGCGCAGCTGGACCGCTTCCTGCTCAAGATCAACATCGCCTTCCCCAGCCATGCCGAAGAAAAGGCCGTCGTGCAGCTCACCACCGGCCAGCGCGCCGGCAACCAGCTGCCGCTGGACGCCGTCAGGCCCTGCCTGGACGACGTGCAGGTGCTGGAACTGCAGCGCCTGGCCAGCCTGGTGCAGGCGCATGAACAGGTGATCGACTACGCGGTGCGCATCGCCCGCGCCACGCGCGACTGGCCCGGCCTCTCGTCCGGCGCGGGGCCGCGCGGCACCATGGCGCTGGTGCGCGCCGCGCGCGCCGCCGCGCTGATGGCCGGGCGCGACTTCATCACCCCCGACGACGTGGCGCGCCAGACCCTGCCGGCGCTGCGCCATCGCGTGATGATTTCGCCCGACGCGCAGCTCGAAGGCCTCAGCGTGGACGACCTGCTGCGCAGCGCCCAGGGCAGCGTGCAGGCGCCCCGCCTCTAAAGGCCGGCACGCATGCGCTGGCTGGTGATTCCCACGGCAGGCACGGTCCAGGCGCTGGCCGGCGCCGCCGTGGCCGCCACCCTGGCCCTGCTCGCCGGCCTGCCGGTGGGCACGGTGGCCATGCTGGCCGGCGCCGTGCTGCTGCCGGCGCTGGCCTGGGCCTTGTTCGACCTCTGGCGCAGCCTGCGCCTGTGGCGGCAGGCGCCGCTGCGCATAGAGCGCACCCTGCCCGGCGCTTTTTCGCTGGGCGTGCCGACCGTGCTCACGCTGGTGCTGGTCAACGAAGGCCCGCGGGCCTGGGCCGTCACCGTCTTCGACGAAGTGGACCCGCGCTTTGCCTTTGACGGCTTGCCGCAGTCCCTGCGCATCCCCCCAGCTTCGCGCGCGGAACTGCGCTACACGGTGACCGCGCGCGAGCGTGGCGTGGCCCTTTTCGGCATCACCCAGCTGCGCTGGCGCAGCCGCGGCGGCTGCTTTGAAGTGCAGCAGCCGCTGGGCCAGCCCGGCAAGCTGCGCGTGTACCCCAACTTCGCCGCGCTGGCGCGCTACGCCTGGCTTTCCGGCGACCGGCGGCTCGCCCAGATCGGCATCAAGACCTATGTGCAGCGCGGGCTGGGCACCGATTTCCGCCAGCTGGCCGACTACAAGACCGGCGATTCGCTGCGCCACATCGACTGGAAAGCCACGCTGCGCCACCAGCGGCCCATCGTGCGCGAATTCCAGGACGACCGCGACCAGTGCGTGTTTTTCCTGCTCGACTGCGGCCGCCGCATGCGCGCCGATGAAGGCGGGCCCGAGCAGGACGGCCAGGGCAGCAGCCATTTCGACGAGGCCCTCAACGCACTGATGCTGCTGAGCTATGTCGCCCTCAAGGAGGGCGACGAGGTCGGCGCCATGACCTTCGGCGGCGTGCCCGGGCAGCGCCGCGACTTCGCGCCGCGCAAGGGCGCGGCCACCCTTAACGCTCTGATGAACCGCCTGCACGACATCCAGCCCGGCGCCATGCATTCCGACTATCTGCTGGCCGCGCAGGAACTGCTACGCGTGCAGCGACGGCGCGCGCTGGTCATAGTGCTCACCAACTTCCGCGACGAGGACGCGGCCGAACTGCGCCCCGCGATCAAGCYGCTGCGCCGCCAGCACCTGGTGCTGGTGGCCAGCCTGCGCGAGCGCGTGCTGGGCCGCATCGCCGGCCAGGCCCTGTCCACCCCCGCGGACGCGGTGGACGTGGCGGCCGCCCACCTGTTCGCGCAGTCACGGCGCGACGCCTTCGCGCGCGTGGTCGGCCAGGACCCGCTCTCCATGGATGTGGAGCCGGCGCAACTGGCCGTTTCGCTGGTCAACCGCTACCACGCGGTCAAGCGCGCCGGGCTGCTTTAAGAACACGCTCCAGGGGGCTCCACACAGGCCCCGGCAACGGTTATCCTTCGGGTCTCAACAACAGGAGGGATGAGATGTCCGAAGCAGTGAACCCGTATGCCGCACCCAAGGCCGTGGTGGCCGACGTTTATGCCGATGAAGCGGGCGTGCAGCCCGTCAAGCTGTTTTCCGCCAAGGGGCGGGTCGGCCGGCTGCGCTACCTGGCCTACAACCTGGGCAGCTACATTCTCATGGTGGCGGCGGCCCTCGTGCTGGGCTTCATCGCCGGCGCCCTCGGCTTCCCCAAAGCAGCCGGCGTGCTCGGCGTGCTGGCGGTCATCCCCTATTTCATCTTCATCGTGCTGATGACGATACAGCGCAGCCACGACATGGGATGGACCGGCTGGACGGCGCTCCTGGCCCTGATTCCTTTTGTGGGGTTGATCTGGCTTTTGAACCCGGGCACCAAGGGCGGCAACCGCTTCGGCGCACCCCCGCCGCCCAACACCACGATGGTCAAGATCGGCGGCCTGGCCTTCCCCGTCATCATGGTCATAGGCATCATCGCTGCCGTCGCCCTGCCGGCTTACCAGGGGTACACGCAGCGGGCCAAGGCGGCCCAGGTGGTCAAGCCTTAATCTTGAAAAGCGCCGCTCAGATCTGCGCGGCGCGCTTGTAGGCCTGCGCGGCGGCGGCTTCGTCCTCACGCTGCTCGGCCAGCAAGGCCAGCGCGCGCCAGGCATTGCGGTGCAGCGCCACATCCTGCAGGGCCGGGGCGGCCTGCGACAGCAGTTGCCGGGCCTTGCCCCAGAGCTGGCGGTTCAGGCAGGCCATGCCCGCCAGGTACTGCAGGTTGGCGTCGCGCGGGCGGCTCAGCTGTGCCGCCTCGATGCGCGCCAGCCAGGCCGCGTCCAGCGAATCCAGGCCGGCTTCCAGCACGCTGATCAGCTTGATGCGCAGGTTGTCGCCGATGTCCGAGCGCGGCTGCATCATCGCGTCCCAGACCTGCAGCAGCCAGGCACGCGCCAGTTCCGGTTCGCCGTGCAGCGCCATCAGGCGCGACGCGGCGTGCACCACCAGCTCGGGCATGGCGCGTTCGCCCTCGTCGAGTGAGAACCAGGCCTGCTGCAGCTGCGCCGGGTCGTGCGCGTCGTTGAGCAGTTCCAGCGCCAGGCCGCGGACGATGCTTTGCGCCGCCGCCTGCGAAAACGCGCGGTGCTTGGCCAGCAGGCGCGCGGTTTCCAGCGCCTGCGAAGTCCGCCGCGCATGGCGCGAGGCGCGCAGTTTCATGCGCAGGGCCAGCGTGCGGCGCGATGCGCCCTGCGGCAGCTGGGCCAGCCAGTCGAGCGCGGCGCCGGCATCGCGGTCGTCCAGCGCCCAGCGCGCCGCGCGGAACTGCACGCCTTCGCGCACTTCCTGCGCGTGGCGCGGGGCCGAGCTTTGCAGCGCCTGGTGCAGGTGCTGGTCGCGCAGGCCCTTGTTCTGCAGGGACTGCGCGGCCTCGGCCACCAGCAGGTGGGCCAGCGCGCGCAACTGGCTGCCGCGGCTGGCGCTGTGGCCTGTCACGTGGCCGTAGTGGTCGGCCAGCGGGCGCAGGCTTTTTTCCTGCGCCAGCGCGTTTTGCGCCGATTTTGTGGAGCGTATGTAGCGCCCGGCCAGCAAGTGGGCCAGCGAATCCATCAGGGCGCCGTACATCGCGCGCTCTTTTTGCTGGGCGCGCCAGCGCCGCGCCTCGGCCGGCAGCGAGAACACCGCCGACACCGCGCGCAGCGCCAGGTACAGCACGAAAAACAGGCCGGCCAGCAACAGCACCATCAGGTTGAAGGAAATGTCGACCCGGTGCGGCGGCCAGAAGATGGTCACCACCGCCTGGTTGTTGCCCGCGAACAGCGCCACGGCAACCGCCACGCCAAAAAGGGCCAGTAGCCAGAGAGCGGCGCGCATGCGTGTGTCCTGCCTTTGGGAAATCAGCGGCCCGCGGCCGCCGTGGCCAGCGCGGCCATGGTTTCGTCAAGGCGCGGCAGCTCGCTGGTCTTGAGCTGGCCCTGCACCTGGGCCAGCAACTGGGCCGCGGCCTGTGTCTTGCGTGAGCTGGGGTCGAAATACTTGCCCAGCCAGGCGCCGGCGCTGGCAAGGTCGGCGCGCACGGAATCGGTCTGGCGCGACAGCAACGCCAGGCGCGCATTGAGCAGGCGCAGCTTGAGGTTCTCACGCAGGAAGAAAGACTGCTCGGGCGACAGCAGCGCCGCCTCGGGCTGCTCGATGCGGCTCACGCGCAGCAGCTTGCGCCCCTCTTCGCGCAGGTTGTCCAGCGTGCGCTGCGACCAGGCGTCGAACGAAAGTTTGTCGAACAGGCTCATCGAAGGCTTGTCGGCCGCCGGGGCGCTGGCGCCGGGGCGCACGGCGGGGGCGTGTGCCGGCGCACTCAGTGCCGGCGCCGCGCGCGGGGAATTGTTGGCCACCATGGCATTGGCCACCGGCAGCTCGTCGGCCATGCGGGCCAGCTCGTCGAGCTTGAGCATCAGCACCGGCACATCGGTCAGCGTCGCGGCCTTGATGCGGTCCATGTCGCGCGCGATGGCGCGCTGCAAGGGGTTCAGGCGCGGCTGGGCGGCGCGCGCCAGGCGCTGGTCGGCCGACTTCAGCGCGGCCAGCAGCGGCTCGGCGCTGCCCGTGAGCTGGGCTTGTTGCTGCGCCAGGCGCAGCGCGGACTCGACGTCCACCACCAGGTTTTCATCGCGCGAGCGCGACAGGCTCTGCATCAGTTCTTCGAGCTGGGTGCGCTGCAGGCTGACCTCGCTGATGCGGGTTTCCTGGATGGCCAGCCGCGCCGAAAGTTCGCGGGTGGCTTCCTGGGCCTGGCGCGCCAGGGCGCGCGCTTCGATGGACTGCGTGCCCGAATCCATGCTGCGGCGCGCCAGCTCTTCCTGGATGTTGCCGAGCTTCTGCCACAGCAGGCCGCTGGCCAGCAGGCCGCCGGCCGCCAGCACACCCACCCCCAGCGCCCACTTGCGGGGCACCAGCCAGACATCGGGAGCCGCGATAGGCGGTTCGGCCACGACCAGCGCACGCTCCAGCACAGGCTGGTTGTCGGGCGTGGGGGGCGTGGGCTGGGCTGTGTAGGGATCGCTCATGGATAAAGGGATTCTATCGAGGCCAATGTGTCCCTGATGTCCTTCAGGGCGGGACGTGACGCCACAACAACACCCCAGCCGGCGGCCCGCACGGCCTCTTCAATCCGCGGATGCGTGGCCACCGCGCGGGCCTTGCGCCAGTCGACGCCGGCCAGCGCCGGCAGGCGCGTGAGGTTGGCCAGCGCTTCCGAACTGCTGAACAGCCAGACCGAGCCGTCCGCGCTGGCGGCGCGCGCGCGCGCCAGTTGCTGCTCACTGAATTGGGGTGCCCTGCGCTGGTACACGCTGACAAAATCCACCCGCGCGCCGGCGGCTTCCCACTGGCGGGCGATCCAGTCGCGCCCCGACGACACCGCGGCGCCCGCGGCATCYGGGCTTTCGCCGCGCACCACCAGCACACGCCGGCCGCGCCAGTCACGCTCACCGACCACGGCCCACAGGGCTTCAGAGTCAAACTGCCCGGCGGAATCGTCCGGCGCGTCGACCTGCGCGGCGGGCACGCCCGCCGCCAGCAGGGCCGCCACGGTGCCCGGCCCGGGCGCCATCAGGCGCAGGGAGGGCGGCAAGCCTTCAGCGCCTGCCAGGGGAGTTTTGAAAAAATACTCGACCGCATTGCCGCTGACGAACATGCAGGCCGCATAACGGCCCAGCGCCTGCCGCGCCTGGGCCAGCGCGGCGCTGTCGGCCGCGGGGGCGATAGCGATGAGCGGCAGGGCCTCGGCCGCGAAGCCCTCCTGCCGCAACTGCTCCACCCAGTGCCGCGCATCGGCCGCCGGCCGCGTCACGATGACGGGGGCCGCACCGGCCGCAGGCACCGGCATCCGCGGCATCAGGCGTCCGGGCCTTTGCCGGCCCACACGGCGCCGCCGGCGCGCAATTGCGCCGCCACGGCTTCGCCCAGGGCCTCGGCCTCGGCGAAATTGCGCACCTGGGCGGTCCGATTCACCTGCACCAGCGGGGCCAGCGGGCCGGCGGCGGCCTGGGTGGGCGCCTCGGCCGTGGCCGGGTCGCCCCAGGCGGCGTTGAGTTGCATCACACCGCCCGCCGCCGCGCCCGGCGTGAAGGCCGCCAGCGGCATGGAGCAGCTGCCGCCCATGGCGCGCGAGACGGTTCGCTCGGCCGTCACGGCCAGCCAGGTCGGCATGTGCGCCAGCGAGGCCAGCGCGGCCAGCAGGTCGGCACGGTCGGCGCGCACTTCAATGCCGAGCGCGCCCTGGCCCGCGGCGGGCAGCATCTGGGCSGGTTCRAAGGTGGCGCGTATGCGCGACTCCAGGCCCAGGCGTTTCAGGCCCGCGGCCGCCAGCACGATGGCGTGGTACTGGCCTTCGTCGAGCTTGCGCAGGCGCGTATCGAGGTTGCCGCGCAGCGGCTGTATCACCAGGTCGGGCCGCAAGGCCTTGAGCAGCACCAGCCGGCGCAGGCTGGAGGTGCCCACCACCGCGCCCTGCGGCAGGTCGGCCAGGCCGGCGAATTGATTAGACACAAAAGCATCGCGCGGATCCTCGCGCTCCAGCACGCAGGCCAGGGCGAAGCCCTCTGGCAGGTCCATGGGCACGTCTTTCAGCGAATGCACGGCGATGTCGGCCCGGCCTTCGCTGAGCGCCACCTCGAGTTCCTTGACGAACAGGCCCTTGCCGCCGACCTTGCTCAGCGAGCGGTCCAGGATCTGGTCGCCCTGGGTGGTCATGCCCAGCAGTTCGACCTGCCAGCCCAGGCGCGCCTGCAGCAGCGCCTTCACATGCTCGGCCTGCCACAGGGCCAGGCGGCTCTCGCGCGTGGCGATGACCACCTTCTTGATACCAGGGGGGTTGGGTTCAGACACAGCGGACACTCGTAACCTGCTTGTAATACATGGGGGGAAGTGAATGCTAGCATGCGAGGATCAAGAACTAGAGGGTAGAGATGGTCACTTCCGCGCGCGCCAAGAAGCTACAACAACACGCCGGTGAGGGCGCCAGGGACGGCACCGCAGCCGCCGTTCCCAAGGCCTCCACCCGCTCGCGGGACAACGAAAGGCCGCTGGTTGAAGATATTCGCCTGCTGGGCCGCATCCTCGGCGACGTGATCCGTGAACAGGAAGGCGTGCCCGCTTACGAGCTGATCGAGCAGGTGCGCAAGCTGTCGGTCACGTTCCGGCGCGACGCCGACCCCGAAGCCGACAAGGCGCTCAAGAAGTTGCTCAAGGGTCTGTCGGGCGACCAGACCGTCAGCGTGATCCGCGCCTTCACCTATTTCAGCCACCTGGCCAACCTGGCCGAAGACCGCCACCACATACGCCGCCGCGCCGTGCACGAACGCGCCGGCGACACCCAGGAAGGCAGCATCGAAGTGGCGCTGGCCCGGCTGCGCTGGGCCGGCATCTCGACCCGTACGATCTCCAACACGCTGGCGCACAGCTTTGTCTCGCCGGTGCTCACCGCCCACCCCACCGAAGTCCAGCGCAAAAGCATCCTCGATGCCGAGCGCGACATCGCCCAACTGCTGACCGCGCGCGACGACATCAAGGCCCTGGCGCTGGCCCACAACGCCGCCAAGGACGCCCTCACGCCGCGCGAGCTGGCCGCCAACGAAGCGCAGCTGCGCGCCCGCGTGATGCAACTGTGGCAAACCCGGCTGCTGCGTTTTTCCAAGCTCACCGTGGCCGACGAAATCGAGAACGCGCTCAGCTACTACGAAGCCACTTTCCTGCGCGAGATTCCCAAGCTCTACGCCAACCTCGAGCGTGAACTCGGCAACCAGCCGGTGCACAGCTTTTTGCGCATGGGCCAGTGGATAGGCGGCGACCGCGACGGCAACCCCAACGTCAGCGCCGAGACCCTCAACTACGCCCTGGGCCGGCAGGCCGAAGTGGCGCTGCGCCACTACCTGACCGAGGTCCACTTCCTGGGCGGCGAACTCTCGCAGTCGGCCATGCTGGTCGATTTCAGCCCCGAAATGCGCGCCCTCGCCGAAAGTTCGCCCGACACCAGCGAGCACCGCAAGGACGAACCCTACCGCCGCGCCCTGACCGGCGTCTACGCCCGCCTGGCCGCCACCCTGAAAGACCTGACCGGCGGCGAGGCCGCGCGCCACGCCGTCGCGCCGCAGAACGCCTACCTGAAGTCCGAGGACTTCCTGGCCGATTTGCGCACCATAGAAACCTCGCTCCGGGCCCACCACGGCGAAGCCATCGTCGCCCAGCGCCTGCGCCCGCTGATACGCGCGGTCGAGGTCTTCGGCTTTCACCTGGCCACGGTCGATTTGCGCCAGAGCTCCGACAAACATGAGGAAGTGGTGGCCGAATTGCTGGCCGTCGCGCGCATCGAAGCGCACTACGCCAAGCTCGATGAAGCCGCCAAGCGCGTGCTGCTGGTGGGCCTGCTCAACGACGCGCGGCCGCTGCGTGTGGTCGGCAGCGACTACTCGGCCCATGCGCAAAGCGAACTGGCGATTTTCGAGGCCGCACGCACGGCGCGCGCGCGTTTCGGCAAGGAGGCGATACGCCACTACATCATCAGCCACACCGAAACCGTGAGCGATTTGCTCGAGGTGCTGCTGCTGCAAAAGGAAGTCGGCCTGATGCACGGCACCCTCGACGGCAACGCCACCAACGACCTCATCGTGGTGCCACTCTTCGAAACCATCGAAGACCTGCGCAATGCCGCGCCCATCATGCGCGAGTTCTACGCGCTGCCCGGCATCGCCCAGCTGGTCAAGCGCAGCGGCGCCGAGCAGGACATCATGCTCGGCTACTCCGACAGCAACAAGGACGGCGGCATCTTCACCAGCAACTGGGAGCTCTACCGCGCAGAGATCGCGCTGGTCGAGCTGTTCGACGTGCTGGCCAACTCGCACAACATCCAGCTGCGCATGTTCCACGGCCGCGGCGGCACCGTGGGCCGCGGCGGCGGCCCCAGCTACCAGGCCATCCTGGCCCAGCCACCCGGCACAGTGCGCGGGCAGATACGCCTGACCGAGCAGGGCGAGGTCATAGGCTCCAAATACGCCAATCCCGAGATCGGCCGGCGCAACCTCGAAACCCTGGTGGCCGCCACGCTGGAAGCCACGCTGCTGCAGCCGACCAAGCCGGCCACCAAGGCCTTTTTGCAGGCTGCGGCCGGCCTCTCGGAAGCCAGCATGGCGGCCTACCGCGCGCTGGTCTACGACACCCCCGGCTTCACCGAATATTTCTTCAGCGCGACACCGATACGTGAAATCGCCGAACTCAACATCGGCTCGCGCCCGGCCTCGCGCAAGGCCTCGCAGAAGATCGAAGACCTGCGCGCCATCCCCTGGGGTTTCAGCTGGGGCCAGTGCCGCCTCACCCTGCCCGGCTGGTACGGTTTCGGCTCGGCCATCGCGCAGATGCTGAACGAAGGCGGCACGCCCGCCGCGCGCAAGGAAGCGCTGGCCCTGCTGCAGAAGATGTACAAGCAGTGGCCCTTCTTCCGCACCCTGCTCAGCAACATGGACATGGTCCTGGCCAAGAGCGACCTGGCGCTGGCCTCGCGCTATTCCGAACTGGTGGGCGACGCGCGCCTGCGCAAAAAAATCTTCAGCGCCATCGAAGCCGAATGGCACCTCACGGCCGAAGCGCTGGGCCTGATCACCGGCGAAAAACAGCGCCTTGCCGGCAATGCCGCGCTGCAGCGCTCAATACGCCACCGCTTTCCGTACATCGACCCGCTGCACCATTTGCAGGTTGAGTTGGTGCGGCGATATCGGGCTGGGCAGGCTGACCAGCGGGTACAGACGGGGATTCATATTTCTATTAACGGGATTGCTGCGGGCCTGCGCAATACGGGGTAGGGCCGGTTCTTGCTCCGGCGGTGCGCTCTCTGCTGAGGGCGGTTGGCCGGGGTTGCCCGGCAGCAAGTAACTTTCTTTTGCTTCGCCAAAAGAAAGTCACCAAAGAAAAGGCGACCCGCAGTCTGGGTCCCTACGCTTCGCTWCGGGCAACCTGCGGTGCTCGACTACGGCGGGGTCTCGCGCAAACTCGCTTCGCTCARACAAGCGCGATCCCTGATCCGCCTACGTCTGCGCTCCTCGGCCCAGCCAGGACGGGGCAATCGGGAKCRGGGACAAAACACAAAGAACAAACCAAATACAAACAAGGACTCGCCAAGGCGAGTCCTTGTTTCTTAGGTATTGGTATTCCCTCCCCACCCCTTGTGGATGCGCCGAGGAGCGCAGGTTCAGGCGGATCAGGGATCGCGTTGTCTGAGCCGAAGGCGAGTTTAGCGAGACCCCGCCTGAACCGAGCACCGCAGGTTGCCCGTAGCGAAGCGA
>NZ_JBFUBY010000032.1:0-21721 GCF_056405515.1 Polaromonas sp. P1_G2 | reverse complement strand
CGGCATCGTGCACCGCGACATCAAACCCGAAAACGTCATGTTGCGCGCCGACGGCAGCGTGGCGCTGGCCGATTTCGGCATCGCCAAGTCCATGCTGCAGTCGCAGAACATGGGCCTGACGCAAACCCACCACGGCGATGTGGTCGGAACGCCCTACTACATGAGCCCCGAGCAAGCCACCGGCCGCAAGGTCACGGCGCTGTCCGACCTCTACAGCCTGGGCGTGATGCTGTTCGAGATGCTGGCCCACCGCAGGCCTTACATCGCCGAGTCACTCGAGCTGTTGCTGGCCAAGCACCTGAACGCCGAAACCCCCGCACTGCCGGCCCCGCACGCGGACCTGCAAGGCATCGTCAACAAGCTGATGGCCAAAAGGCCCGAGCAGCGCTATGAATCGGCCGAGGCGTTTTTGCTGGAACTGGAAGCCGTGGCGCCCGCACCCGAGATTAGTCTCTAGCTTCTAGTACTTCAGAGCAGTGCTTTTTCCCCAGAAGACCCTGTACGCAAAGATCGTGTAGCCGATGATCATCGGCAGCACCACCGCCGCCCCGGCCAGGATCACACCCATGGCCTCTGGCGCGGCGGCGGCTTTCCAGATGTCCAGGCTGTCGATCACCAGCCAGGGAAACAGGCTGTAGGCCAGGCCGTAGAAGGCCAGCATGAACACACCCACCGTCGCGCCGAAGGGCACCCAGGCGCCGTATTCATTGCCCTGGGCCAGYCGCACCGGCAGGCGCTGCAGGCTGCGGAAGATCACACCGAACAGCACCAGCGTGGCGGCCGGAATCGGCAGCAGCAGCACGATGTTGGGGAAGGAAAACCACTTGTTAAAAATACTGTGGCTGACCAGCGGCGTGGCGATCGAGATCGCCGCCACCCCGGCCATGGTGAACCACAGGCTGGCACGCGCCCAGCGCACCGCGCGCAACTGCAGCTCGCCCTCGGACTTGATGATGAGCCAGCCCGCGCCCATCAGGCAATAGGCCGCCACCAGGGACAGGCCTATCACCGCGTTGAACACGATGGTCCACCAGTTGCTGGCAAAGCCGGTGACCAGCGAGCCCAGCATATAGCCCTGAGACCAGCTCGCCAGCAGCGAGCCGGTGTAGAACATGCGGTTCCACAGCGGCTTGTGGCTGGCGCGCGCCTTCACCCGGAAGTCGAAGGCCACGCCGCGCAAGGTCAGGCCTATCAGCATGAAAGCCACCGGCAGGTAGAGCGCGCCCAGGATCACGCCGTGCGCCACCGGAAACACCGTGAGCAGGATGCCTACGCCCAGCACCAGCCAGGTTTCATTGGCATCCCAGAACGGGCCTATGCTGGCGATCATGGTGTCCTTGTCCTCGTCGCTGGCTCGGCGCATCAGCACGCCCACGCCGAGGTCGTAACCGTCCAGGATCACATAGGCCAGCATCGCCAGCCCCATCACCACCAGGAAAACAATCGGCATCCAGCCGGCGGCTTGCGTCAGGTCGGGGGCAAGATCAAGCATGGGATGCTCCTTCCTTTTCGGGATAGTTCACGACGTTGAGTTCTTTTTCGGTTTCGCCCGCGGTGTTGTCGTCGTCGCCGAAAGGCTTGTCCGCATGCTTCCTGTGCCGCGCGAGGTAGAAGACCACCGACACATAAGACGCCAGCAGCACCGCGTATAGCGCGAGGTAGAGCGACAAGGTCAGCGCGATGCGCGGCGCCGGCACTTTCGAGGCCGCGTCGGCCGCCGTCAGCACGCCCGTCACCAGCCAGGGCTGGCGGCCGATTTCGGTCACGTACCAGCCGGCGACCAGTGCGATCCAGCCCGCGAAAGTCATGGCCACCAGCAAGCGGGCATGCCACACCGTCAAGGTGCGCGCCGGGTCTCTCTTCCACGGGGCCAGCTGCAGCACGCTGGCCCAGCTGACCAGCAGCATCAGCACGCCCACACCCACCATGATGCGGAAGGCCCAGAACACCGGCGCCACGGGCGGGTGCTTGCCCTCGAACTGGTCCAGGCCCTTGACCTCGCCGTCCATCGAGTGCGTGAGGTAGAGCGAGGCCAGCTTGGGGATCGCGATTTCATAGCGGTTGGCCTTGGCCTTTTCGTCCGGCAAGGCGAACAGAATCGCGGGCACGCCTTTTTCGGTTTTCCAGATGCCCTCCATCGCCGCCAGCTTGGCCGGCTGGTGCTCCAGCGTGTTGAGGCCGTGCTGGTCGCCCGCGACAATCTGCAGCGGAATCAACATCGCGGCCATGTAGATACCGGTCTTCAGGCCGGCCATCACTTCGGCCCCGCGGTCGTTGCGCAGCCAGCGGTAGGCCGAAATTCCGGCCACCAGAAAGGCCACCGTGAGTCCGGAAGCCAGCAGCATGTGCGTGAGCCGGTACGGGAAGGAGGGGTTGAAGATGACTTCAACCCAGCTCGTCACATGCGCCTGGCCGTTGATCATTTCAAACCCGGCGGGCGTCTGCATCCAGGAGTTGAGCGCCAGGATCCAGAAGGCCGACAGCGTGGTGCCGCCCGCCACCAGCAGGGTGGCCACGGTGTGCATGGTCTCGCTGACGCGTTCGCGCGCGAACAGCATCACGCCCAGCATGGTAGCCTCCAGGAAGAAGGCCGTCAGCACCTCATAGGCCAGCAGCGGCCCGGCGATGTTGCCGACCTTCTGCATATAGCCCGGCCAGTTGGTGCCGAACTGGAAGCTCATGGTGATGCCGCTGACCACGCCCAGCGCGAAGGTCAGCGCGAAAATCTTCACCCAGAACTGGTAGGCGTCCATCCAGAATTGGTCCTGGCTTTTGACGAAGCGCAGCTTGAAATACAGCAGCACCCAGCCCAGCGAGATGCTGATGGTCGGGAACAGGATGTGGAAGGTGATGTTGGCCGCGAACTGGATGCGGGCCAACAGGAATGCGTCAAGTCCGTCCATCGTCAACTCCTGGTGTCATCGGGAAGGTTGGCAGGCAGCGCTGCGGGTGGTGCGGGCGCTCCGGAAGGCTGAGCCGCCACTGTGGTGGATGGCGCGCGGCCTGTCAAACCGGCCTTCATGCCGCCGGTAACCTTGTTTTTCATCTCCAGCAGCTTCTGCACCTTGGCGCCCATCTTCATGAGGCTCATCAGGGTCGCCGAATCCATTTTCTGCACGTCCGCCAGCCAGCCCGTCATGAGCTCAATCAGGTCGTGCATCTGCTTCATGCGCGCCTGGGCGTGGATGTCGTCCGCATGCGAGGGGTGTTCCATCAGCGCATCGCGCAGCATGGACAGCGTCGGGTCGATCTCGCGCTTGCGGCGCTCTTCGGCCAGCGTGCGGAAGATGGCCCAGACGTCTTCAGGCGCCTGGAAATACTCGCGCCTGTCGTTGGGCAGGTGCTGCAAGCGCACCAGGTTCCAGGACTGAAGCTCCTTGAGCCCCATGCTGACGTTGGAGCGGGAGAACGCCAGCGCCTCGCCGATTTCGTCGGCATTGAGGGCCCGCGGCGACACATATAAGAGAGCATAAATCTGCCCCACGGTGCGGTTGATGCCCCAACGGCTGCCCATTTCACCGAAATGCAGGACAAAACGCTGGGTTAAGGGGGGCAGGTTCATGGCGCCGGGCCTCTTTGGTTTATTGAATTTTCAGGAATTACTGAAATTCTAATAAATTGAAACAGTTTGCGCCAGTCAGGTTTGATTGACCCTGCGCGGCTGTCGGGGTGCGCCGGGCACCTTGCGGATTGAATTCAGCCAAGCAAGCCGGGCGCAATATGGTCATACTGGCCCGCCCAAACCACAACACCTCAAAAAGGACTCCATGCGCCACACCACCACAGCCCTCGGCTTTGCCGTCACCTTGGCCTTTGTGGCCGGCATCGCGTTATCACCGTTGGCCCAACGCGCCTTGCCCGAAGCGCATGCGCAAGCCGTGCCCCTGGCGCCGGCGATGATTGACCTTGCTGCGCTCAAGCACAGCGACATTCCCCCCACCCCAAACCCCGAAATGAACGCCAGGGGATTGGTCATCACCGACAACGCCACCATCGGCATTCAATCCGGCAACGTGGCCAAACACATTCACCCCAAAACCGACGAGATCCAGTACATCATCGAAGGCAGCGGCGCGATGTGGCTGGGCGGCGAACGCAAGGAGTTCAAACCGGGCACGCTGATCATCATCCCCAAAGGCACGGCTCACGGCGGTACGCTGGTGACCAGCGGGCCCGTCAAGGCGCTTGCCATCAAGATCCCGCCGCAACCCAGGGACGACGTGACCTTCGTGAATTGAGCAACTGAGCAACTGAGCGGGTGCGCCCGCAGCCAGCGGCGTTTCAGCGTTGAGCGCGGGGCGCGGCGGGGCGCCGCCGTACAGCCGGGCGCTTCCTGGCGGCGGGCGGTGGTGCCACCGCCACCTCGGGCGTGGACTCCGGCACCAGCAACACCACTTCCTTGAAGCCCAGGCCCAGCATGCCCAGCTCCTCGGCCGCCGCGCGGCTCAGGTCGATGATGCGGTTGCCGGCGTAGGGGCCGCGGTCGGTGATGCGCACGTCCACGTCACGGCCGTTGACCAGGCTGTGCACGCGCACCAGGGTGCCGAAAGGCAGGGTGCGGTGGGCGGCGGTGAACTCGCGCATGTCAAAACGCTCGCCGCTGGCGGTGCGCCGGCCGTTGAAGCGCGGGCCGTACCAGGAAGCCGTTCCCCGCTGGAACTCGCGCGGCACTTCGCCGCCCAACAGTTCGGGGCGTGGCCGCTCGCTGAGAGATACCGATGCTGGCACTTCATCAACGGCCTGGCCGGGCGCGTCATGCTGCTGCGCCGCGGCGGGCCGGGGCGTCGTGCGAGGTCCCGGCGGTGTGGTCGGCGCCGTCGTGCACGCCGCCAGTAAGGCGACCAAGGCCGCCGCACCGGCGACTCGAACAATCTGGATCACACCCTGCCGCATGGGGTGGCCGGGCTCAAGCCCGTTGCTGCAGCCGCCCGATGATTTCGGTCGTCGCCGCGGCCTGGTTCATCGTGTAGAAATGAATGCCGGGCACGCCCGCGGCATACAGCTGCTCGCACAAGCCGGTGATCACGTCCAGGCCGAAGCTCTTGATGGACGCGGTGTCGTCGCCGAAGCCCTGCAGGCGCAGGCGTATCCAGCGCGGGATCTCGGCGCCGCAGGCGTCGGAAAAGCGCATGAGCTGCGTGGAACTGATGATGGGCATGATGCCAGGCACCACAGGCACGTCCACGCCCAGCGCCTGCGCGTCGTCAACGAAGCGGAAGTAGGCGTCGGCATTGAAGAAATACTGCGTGATGGCCGAATCGGCGCCGGCCTTGACCTTTTTGACGAAGGCCTGCAGGTCGGCGTCGGCCGATCGGGCCTGCGGATGGACTTCGGGGTAGGCCGCCACCTCGATGTGGAAGGCGTCACCGGTTTCCTCGCGGATAAAGGCCACCAGGTCGCTCGCGTAATGGAACTCGCCGCCGGCGCCGTAGCCGCTGGGCAGGTCGCCGCGCAGCGCCACCAGGCGCTTGACGCCCATGGCCCGAAGCGTGGCCAGTTGCACGCGCACCGTGGCCTTGGTCGCGCCCACGCACGAGAAATGGCAGGCCGCGGCCACACCTTCGTCGAGGATTTCCTTCACCGTGCCGAAGGTGCCGTCCTGCGTGGAGCCGCCGGCGCCGAAGGTGACCGAGCAGAACTCGGGCTTGTGCGCATACAGCGCCTGGCGCACCACGCGCAGTTTCGCCGCGCCTTCGGGTGTCTTGGGCGGGAAGAATTCAAAGCTGAAGGGCAGGTTCATCACGTATCTCTCACTCGTTGTCGGTTTTTTTGTCGCGCCGTTTGCCGCGCGCGGGGCCAGGCTGGCCTGCATGCGCGAGTTCGGAGTCTTCGTGCGGCGCGCGGGAGGCGCGCATTTCGGCGCGCGGAACCCGCTTGGCGACCTTGCGCTGCGGCGCAGCCGGCAGCGGCTGGTCTTCACCCGCCACCTCATCGCCTTTGACGGCCTGGATGAAAAATTCGCGGTTGCCGTCGCCGCCTTCAATCGGCGAGGCCAGCCAGGCCTTGACCTCTAGCCCCAGCGCCGCGCAGGCATCGCGCAAACGTTTTTCCACGAACTCAAAATGCGCGGGGTCACGCACGATGCCGCCCTTGCCGATCTGGCCGGGCTGCAATTCAAACTGCGGCTTGACCAGCATCAGCAGATCGCCGCCGGGCTTGAGCAGGCGCACCACCGCCGGCAGCACCAGCGTCAGCGAGATAAAGGACAGGTCGCCGGTCAGGAAGTCGAAGTCGGCTTCGATGGACGGGGTTTCGTCGCCTTCATCGTCAACATCGAAGTCATCCGAAAAATCCATATCGCCGCTATCGCCCGCATGGCCGGCCACCAGGTCGGCGGCCGTCATGGAACGCGCATTGACGCCTTCGATGCAAACAACACGCGGGTCCTCGCGCAGGCTGGCATGCAGCTGGCCGTGGCCCACGTCCACCCCCACCACCTGCACGGCGCCGTGCTGCAGCAGGCAGTCAGTGAAGCCTCCGGTCGACTGGCCGACGTCCAGGCAGCGCAGGCCGGCCACGGACAGTCCCGTGGCCTTGAGCGCGCCTTCGAGCTTGAGCCCGCCGCGCGAAATGTATTTGGCTTCCGTGGTGTCCAGCAGCTGAAGCTCCGCGCCTTCCGGAATCTCGTCACCGTTCTTGGCGACTTTTTTCCAGGGCGCCTCCGCCTCCGCACGCCACTGCACGCCCGATGCAATCAGGCGCTGGGCCTGCGAGCGGGTGGCGGCATGGCCGTGGTCGACGAGGAAGAGGTCAGCGCGCATGTAGTGTTCCGGTATTCCAACAACAGCCTCAAGGGCGTAGCGAGCGGCCCGAGAGCAAGGCGCGGGCGTCAGGCAACCGGAATGCACTTGAGGTGCATGAGGATTGCCTGATCGGGACCCGCAACGCCGCTATCGGGTCGCGCAGTAGCCACGAAAAATCAATAGCGGTAGGTATTGGCTTTGTACGGGCCGGCTTTAGAAACGCCGATATAAGCCGCCTGCTCATCGCTCAGCTCGGTCAGCACCGCGCCGACCTTCTTCAGGTGCAGGCGCGCGACCTTTTCGTCGAGGTGCTTGGGCAGCACGTAAACCTTGCCCACTTCATAGTCGGCCTGCTTGGTGAACAGCTCGATCTGGGCGATGGTCTGGTTGGCGAAGCTGGACGACATCACGAAGCTCGGGTGGCCGGTGCCGCAACCGAGGTTCACGAGGCGGCCCTTGGCCAGCAGGATGATGCGCTTGCCGTCCGGGAAAATCACGTGGTCGACTTGCGGCTTGATCTCTTCCCAGGTGCATTTTTCAAGCGCAGCGACGTCGATCTCGTTATCGAAGTGGCCGATGTTGCAGACGATAGCCTGGTCTTTCATCTTCGCCATGTGGTCGTAGGTGATCACGTTCTTGTTGCCGGTGGCGGACACAAAGATGTCGGCCTTGTCGGCAGCGTATTCCATGGTCACGACCTTGTAGCCTTCCATCGCGGCCTGCAGGGCGTTGATCGGGTCGATCTCGGTCACCCACACCTGGGCGGACAGCGCGCGCAGCGCCTGGGCCGAGCCCTTGCCCACGTCGCCGTAGCCGGCCACGCAGGCGACCTTGCCGGCCACCATCACGTCGGTGGCGCGCTTGATCGCGTCGACCAGGGATTCGCGGCAGCCGTAGAGGTTGTCGAACTTGGACTTGGTCACCGAGTCGTTGACGTTGATGGCGCGCAGGGCCAACGTGCCCTTGGCCGACATTTCATTGAGGCGCAGCACGCCCGTGGTGGTTTCTTCGGTCACGCCGATGATGTTCTTCAGGCGGCGGCTGTACCAGGTCGGGTCTTGTGCGAGCTTGGCCTTGATCGAGTTGAACAGGCAGATTTCTTCTTCGCTGGTCGGCTTGGAGATCAGGCTGGCGTCTTTTTCGGCTTTGGTGCCCAGGTGCATCAGCAGCGTCGCGTCGCCGCCGTCGTCCAGGATCATGTTGGGGCCTTCTTCAGGCGTGCCTTTGGCGCCGCTGAATTCAAAGATGCGGTGGGTGTAGTCCCAGTAGTCGGCCAGGGTTTCGCCCTTGATGGCGAACACCGGCGTGCCGGCGGCGGCGATCGCGGCGGCGGCGTGGTCCTGCGTCGAGAAGATGTTGCACGAAGCCCAACGCACGTCAGCGCCCAGGGCCTGCAGGGTTTCGATCAGCACGCCGGTCTGGATCGTCATGTGCAGCGAACCGGTGATGCGCGCGCCCTTCAGCGGCTGCACCTTCGCGAACTCTTCGCGGATGGCCATCAGGCCGGGCATTTCGGTCTGGGCGATGTTCAGTTCCTTGCGGCCCCAGGCGGCAAGCGAAATGTCGGCAATGACGTGGTCGGTGGAAGGCTTCAGGACGGCGCTCATACGGTTCTCCAATAATCAGACGTAGTAACTGGGCAAAATCGCCACGGGCATGCGGCTTCAAGAAAGGGGGAATTCAGTCATTCACCCGGCTTGAGAGAGCACATGCGGGTGAGCGTGGTTGCAATGAAGTCCTGAGCCTGGTCCACGTGGTGTGGCTTGCAACGCTCCTCAGGAAGCCACGATTGTAATTCCATTTCCAATTCAAAGCGATAGGTCGTTGCACCGCCTTGCCGTGCTGTAGCACTGTCTGCGGCGGCGCGCCTACTCTCGCTTCGAATTGAAAACGGAATTACCGCCCCGGGGCCCGCTCAGCCTTTGAAAGCCGCGAGCAAGAGCCGTGCGAAAATTTCACCATGCAAGAATTTTCCCGCTGGCCTGTTACAGAGCGCCGCCGCATTACAGGCGTCTTCACTGATATCGACGACACACTGACCACCGAAGGGGAGATCACCCCCGATGCGCTGGAAGCTTTGGGTGAATTGAAAGCAACCGGGTTCAAGATTGTGGCCATCACCGGCCGCCCGGTCGGCTGGAGCGAACCCTTCGCGGCGCGCTGGCCTGTCGATGCCATCGTGGCCGAGAACGGCGCCGTGGCCCTGCTACCCGATGCCAAAAGCGCCCCGCCGCGGCCGCTGGCCAAAATCTACCAGCAGGATGCGGCCACACGCAGCGCCAACTTCAGCCGCATGCAGGCCGTGCTGGCGCGCATCGAACGCGAACTGCCGGGCGTGCACCGCGCCACCGATTCACCGGGCCGCGAGACCGACATTGCCATCGACCACAGCGAATTCACGCAACTCAGCGACGGGCAGATCGCCGCCGCGGTGGCGCTCATGAAAAGCGAGGGCATGCATGCCACCGTGAGCAGCATCCACATCAACGGCTGGTATGGCGACCACAACAAGCTCGAAGGCGCTCGCTGGATTGTTCGCCAGCTCTGGCAGCGCGACCTGGATGCCGAAATGGACAACTGGGTCTACGTGGGCGACTCCACCAACGACCAGCTGATGTTCAAGGCCTTTGCCAACAGCGTAGGCGTGGCCAACATCGCGCGTTTTGTGCCGCAACTCGCGCATCTGCCGCGCTATGTGACGCGGGGTGAGCGCGGCGCGGGCTTTACCGAAGTAACCCGCGCCTTGCTGGATTAATTAGTTAACGGCTGGTGCGCCCGTGCGGCGCAGCGAAGTCCAGCGCAGCCAGGCGCCCAGGGCGGCAACGGCCAGCACCAGGCCCGCATAGCCCTCGGCCGTGGCCGGCMGGCCCAGCGGCGCAATCAGCCGGCCGGCCAGCATGGCGGGCACGCTGAACGCCAGGTAACTGGTGGCGTACAGCGCGGCGAACAGTTCGGCGCGTTGCTGCGGCTGTGCCAGCGGGGCCAATGTCTGGACCTGCGCCGAGAAAGCCGAGCCGCCGCCGAAACCGGCCAGCGCCGTGCCCGCGAAAAACAGCCCCACCGAATGCGTGGCCAGTGACACCGCCACCCCGCCGGCGCCCACGGCCAGCAAAGCCATGCCCAGAGCGCTCATGCGCACGGGCGACAGGCGGCGGAGCAAAGTCGGCGACACGGCGCCCAGGCCGAAAAAAGTCGAAATGGCCAGCCCGTTGACGATGCCGTTGTGGATGCCGAAGATCTGCTGCAGCATCGAAGGCACCAGTGAGAGGTAGAGCCCCGCGAAGGACCAGACGGCCAGCATCGTCGGCACGCCGCGCAAGAATTCAGCGCGCGCCTGCACGGGTATCGAAATACGCGGTACCAGCGAAGCCAGCGCACCGGGGCGCGGCGTGGCGCTTTCCGGCAGGAACAGCGTGGCCACCGCACCCGTGACACAAATGGCGGCCAGCACGCCGAACACCAGCGGCACCGGGTGCAGCGCGAACTGCACGGCGATGCCGGTCAGCAGCGCGCCCACGGCCAGGCCCGCCAGCGGCGAGACGCTGCCTATCATCGCGCCCAGGCGTTTTTGCGCGGCCGGGGCCGCTTCCACCACAGCCGCCGTCAGCGCGCCGCTGACCATGCCGGTCGCGATGCCCTGCACGACACGCGCCGCGATGATGCCGTTGATGCCCTCAGCCAGCAAAAAAGTCAGCATCGCGCCGGCCTGTAGCAACAAGGCGGTAAACACCACGGGGCGCCGGCCTATGTGGTCGGACAGCGAGCCGGCCACCAGCAGCGAGGCCAGCAGCGCAATCGCGTAAATCGCGAACGCCACCGTCAGCAGCGCCGGCGAAAAGCCCCACTGCTGCTGGAACACCACAAACAGCGGCGAAGGTGCGCTGCCCGCCACGAAGAACGCGAACAGCAGGACGGCCAGCAGCGGGAAGGCCGCCGCGGGCGGCAGTTGCCAGCGGGCGGCTGAGGCGGAGGATGGGGCTTGCACAGAGGGGGCGGGTGCGGTCATGGGAAACGCTCAACTTTCTTGAAGCTCTTAAAGCAAATTTGTTTGCGTTTGTGAATTCTACGTCGACTTTTAAATTAACGCAAACATCGTTGCTTTAAGCTAGAATTTGCCCATGAACACCCCTCTCCCCAGTCAGGTCAAACGCCCCGGTGGCCGTAGCGCCCAGGTCCAGGCCGTGGTGCGCAAGGCGCTTGAAGAGTTGATTGCCCAGGAGGGCCGCGACAAGGTCACCGTGCCGGCCGTGGCCGAGCGCGCCGGCGTCAGCGCCTCCAGCATTTACCGGCGCTGGGGCGACGTGAACGGCCTGCTGGGCGAAACCGCCACGCAGCGGCTGGACCCGAATCGCCCCCTGCCAGAGACGGGCGACCTGAAAGCCGAACTCGCGGCCTGGGCCAGGGAGCTGATCACCCACCTCAACAAGCCGGGCAATGCCTCGATGCTGAAGGCAGCTGCCGCGCTGGCCGGCTCGGAAGAAACCAATTGCCTGAAGAACCGCCGCAACGAAGCCACCGTGCTGGTCAAGCGCGCCCAGGCGCGCGGCGAGACCACTCCCACGGTGCAACAGGTGCTGGACCACATGATGGCCCCCATCATTTACCGTTTGATTTTTGGCGCAGGCGTTGAACCCGCTCTGGCGGAACAGCTCGCCGACGAAGTATTCGTACTTGCCGGCGTTCAGCCCGCTAGTTGGGTTTAGCCAGGCCTAACTTGTCGATCAACGCCTTCTCGCGGACCACCGTATCCTGCGCGAACTTCGTGTAGTCGGCCGAACTCAGGTAGTTGGGCAGCATGTCGTAACGGGCCAGTGCCGCCACGTAGCTGGGTTCTTCCATCGCCTTTTTGAAGGCATCGTGCAGGCGCCTGACCACCTCGGGCGGCGTGCCCTTGGGCGCGCCTAAACCGAAAGGCGAGTTCTGCACGATGTCATAGCCCAGTTCCTTGAGGGTGGGCGCATTCGGGAATTTGTCCAGCCGCTTTTCGCCCCAGGTGTTCAGCACGCGCAGCTTGCCGGCCTCCACCTGCGGTGCAAAGCCGGTGCTGTCGGCGCCCGCCATCAGCTGGCCGCTGACCAGCGCCAGCATCAGGTCGGCGCTGCCCTTGTAGGGCACATGCTGCAGCTCGATGCCGGCCTTTTGCGCGATGAGCTCCGTCGTCAGGTGCGGGCTGGTCAGCGTGCCGGTGGAGCCGTAGGTCAGCTTGCCGGGATTGGCCTTGGCATAGGCCACGAAGTCGGCCCAGGTCTTGAACGGGCTGTCGGCCGGCACCACGATGCCGAAGGCATAGCCCGTCACGTTGATCACATAGCTGATGTCCTTGACCGGGTCCCAGTTGATCTTGGTCGTATAGCCCAGGCGGAACACGCCCAGCGGAATCTGCGCCAGCGTGTAGCCGTCGGCCTGTGCGCTTTGCAACTGCTGGGCCGGCAGGGTGCCGCCCGCACCGGGCTTGTTCTCGACGATGRCCGGTTGGCCAAGAATCTTGCCGGCGTTGTCAGCCAGCGAACGCATGGTGATGTCGGTCGGCCCGCCGGCCGGGAAGGCGACCACCAGCTTGATGGGTTTGACGGGAAAGGTCTGCGCCAGCGCGGCGCCGCCGATCGCGGGTATCGCCAATGCGGCGGCGGTTTGAAGTAAGTGGCGGCGGTGCATGGGAATGTCTCCGTTGTTTTTGGAATAGCGGCCATCATGCCCGCCGATCAGCCTTGGCGCATCAGGGCAACACCTGAATACCGGATCGGGTTCCTGCCGGCCTCGAAATAGGCTCCCATCGCATTCGCCCCCCGGAAATCTGTCGGCGCTCGCCGACGAAACAGGCCCTTGAATTTGCTGGATATTTTGCAGGGGCTGAAGACGCCTGTCGGTCCATGCCGACGCCTCTGCTTGCCCCCAAATTTAAAAGATGTTGATTTGACTGGATTTTTTCCGTGGCACGGATTGTGAAAAGTCCATGCGCTGGCGCGAAAAGTTGCTTGAACCATTTCGGGTTCATTTGCGACTGATGTGCGCCACAGCGCAAAACGCCAAGCGCATTTATCAACACTCCATTCAGGATTTTTAAGGACTTATATGAAACTCAAACATCTCGCACTCCTCGCCGCATTGATGATGGCCGGCCAGTCGTGGGCACTGACCGCTTACGAAAAACAGCATGGCTGCAACAACGACGGCGAAGGCTGTGCCGGCGGCGGTGGCGCCGGACAGGGCGGCGGCGGCGGTTATGAATCGTCGCAATACGTGGCCGCGTTTATCAGTGAAGGCAGCCTCTGGGAGATGTTTTCAGACAGCCAGGGCGGTTTCACCATCGAAACAGACCTTGGCAGCGGCAAAAAGAAGGTCCACATCGGCGAAAAGGCGGCCTACCTGATCAAGCCACCGCCTGCCAATTCGCAAATGAAGCGCGCTTCCCTGGTCTATGGCGCCATGGCGCCGGCCCTGAGCGCGGAAGCAGCGAAGAAAAAGGCGGAAGAGGAAAAAGCCAAAAAAGCACAGGCCGAGGCGGCCGCCGCCCAGAAGGCGGCTGAAAACAAGGCTGTTGCGGATGCCATCCAGAAAGCCGGCGGCGCTGGCGCCTATTCAGCCGGTCTCGGGGGACCTGCCGCTGCCAAACCGGCCGGTGGCGGTGTCATTGCCGGCACCCCGGCCATCGGTATGCAGCCTGCGGCCGGCCTGTCGGCCGGCGCCATCACCGCACGCAAAAAACCGTAAGGCAGTGCGTCCGCAGCCCGCCTATCCAGCGGTCCGCTCGAGCACGCTCTTCAAGGCCTTGCCCGTATGTGTGCCCTGCTTGACCACCGCTTCGGGCGGGGCCGACGCCACCACACGCCCACCCGCATTGCCGCCGTCCGGGCCCAGATCGATCACCCAGTCGGCTTCGGCGATCACGTCGAGGTCGTGTTCGATCACCACCACGCTGTGGCCGCCGTTGACCAGGCGGTGCAGCACGTGGATCAGCTTTTCGACGTCGGCCATGTGCAGGCCCACCGTGGGCTCGTCCAGCACATACAGCGTGTGCGGCGCCTTCTGGCCGCGGCGCGTGATGTCGTCGCGCACCTTGCTCAGTTCGGTCACCAGCTTGATGCGCTGCGCCTCGCCGCCCGAAAGCGTCGGCGAAGGCTGGCCCAGCGTCAGGTAGCCCAGGCCCACGTCTTTCAGCAGCTGCAGCGGGTGGCTGATGTTGGGCATGGAGGAGAAGAAGTCCACCGCCTCGTCCACTTCCATTTTCAGCACGTCGCCGATGTTTTTGCCGCGCCAGGTCACGGCCTGGGTTTCGGGGTTGAAGCGCGCGCCGTGGCAGGTTTCGCAGAGCACCTTCACGTCGGGCAGGAAGCTCATGCCGATGGTGCGCACGCCCGCGCCTTCGCAGGTCGGGCAGCGGCCCTCGCCGGTGTTGAACGAGAAGCGCCCGGCGCTGTAGCCGCGCGCGCGCGCTTCCAGCGTGTCGGCAAACAGCTTGCGAATCGTGTCCCAGAAGCCGATGTAGGTGGCCGGACAGGAGCGCGGCGTCTTGCCGATCGGTGTCTGGTCGACTTCCAGCACGCGGTCCACCGCCGCATAGCCTTCGATGCGTTCGCAGCCGGTCCAGTCCGGCGTCTTGCCCCTGTCGTCGGCGTCGCGCCCGGACTTGGTCGAGCGCTGCATCACGCCGGCATGCACATTGGTCAGCAGCACGTCGCGCGCCAGCGTCGACTTGCCGGATCCCGACACGCCCGTCACCGCCACCAGGCGGTACAGCGGCACGGTGACCGACACATCCTTGAGGTTGTGCAGGTCGGCATTGACCACCGTGAGCCAGGAGGTGAACTTGCTGGCCGCGGCGGGCGCCGCATTGTGCAGCGCGCTGGCATTGGCCGCGGCGGCTTTGAGTGCGGCGGCCTTGAGCAAGGCCGCTTTCTGCTTGCTCACGGGCTTGGCGTTGGCGGCGGCGGGCAGCGCCTCCACCACGTCCACCGGCGCCGCGCCCTTACGCGTTTCGCGGCGCGCATGCAGCGGGTGGATCAGCGGGTTCGCCAGGTAGCGGCCCGTCAGCGACTCGGGGATGGCCGACAGCTGCGCCGCCGTGCCCTGCCCCACCAGCGTGCCGCCGCGCTTGCCCGCACCGGGGCCTATGTCGATGATGTTGTCGGCTCGGCGTATCGTGTCTTCGTCGTGTTCGACCACCACCAGCGTGTTGCCGCGGTCGCTGAGCTTGCCCAGCGCGCTCAGCAAAATCTGGTTGTCGCGCGGGTGCAGGCCTATGGTCGGCTCGTCCAGCACGTAGCAGACGCCCTGCAGGTTGGAACCCAGCTGCGCCGCCAGGCGTATGCGCTGCGCCTCGCCGCCTGAAAGCGTCGGCGCGCCGCGGTCCAGCGTGAGGTAGCCCAGGCCCACGTCCTCGAGGAATTCGAGCCGGCTCTTGATTTCGGGGATCAGGTCGCGCGCGATGCCGGCCTCGCGGCCCAGCAGCGCGAGTTTTTCGACCCAGCGCCGCACGTCGGTCACCGACAGCGCCGCGATGTCGGCAATGCCGACGCCGGCGAACTTCACCGCGCGCGCCGTCGCATTCAGGCGCGTGCCCGCGCAACCCGGGCAGGCGGTGCCGGCCAGGTCTTCCACCTCGGGCTCGGCAAAACTCTGTTCACGGCCCTTGTTGTCGTCGTCCATCACCGAGTCGTCGAACACCTTGCGCTGCTCCTTGGTGAGCTTGACGCCCGTGCCCACGCAATCCGGGCACCAGCCGTGCTTGCTGTTGTAGCTGAAGAGGCGCGGGTCGAGCTCGGCATACGAAGTCGCGCAGACCGGGCAGGCGCGTTTGGTCGAAAACGCGATCAGCTTGCCGATGTTTTTGGCGCTGGCGCCGGCCATCATCGCGCCGCGCAAACCATCGAGCGGCGCCAGCACGTGGACCACACCCCTGCCGTGCTCCAGCGCGGTGGCCAGCGCGGCGCGCAGCGCGGCCTCGTTCTCGGGCGAGACACGGATGTCGGCGATCGGCAGCTCCACCGTGTGTTCCTTGAAGCGGTCAATGCGCGGAAAGCCCGTGGTCGGCAAGAACTCGCCGTCGATGCGCAAATGTGTGTAGCCGCGCGGGCGCGCCCAGTCGGCCAGCTCGGTATAGACGCCCTTGCGTGCGATCACCAGCGGGGCCAGCAGGCCGATGTGCTGGCCGCGGTAGGTCTTGAGCAGCTGCGCCGCGATGCTTTCGGGGCTTTGCGGCATCACGGCCGCGCCTTCCTTGGTGCAATGCTGCACGCCCAGCTTCACATACAGCAGGCGCAGGAAATGCCAGACCTCGGTGGTGGTTCCCACGGTGGACTTGCGCCCGCCGCGCGACAGCCGCTGTTCAATCGCCACGGTGGGCGGGATGCCATACACAGCATCCACCTCGGGCCGGCCCGCCGGCTGCACGATGCTGCGCGCGTAGGCGTTGAGTGATTCGAGATAGCGCCGCTGCCCTTCGTTAAAGAGGATGTCAAAGGCCAGCGTGGACTTGCCGGATCCCGACACGCCCGTCACCACATTGAACTTGCCGCGCGGAATGTCGACCGAGAGGCTCTTGAGGTTGTTCTCTTTCGCGTTGACGATCTGGATCAGGTTGGAAAAGGCCGGCCGCGTGGCCCACACCTTAGGCCGCGACTCCTCGACGCCGTGCACCTTGCCCATGGCCTGCTCGTATTCGCGCAGCGCAAGTGCGGTGTGAGACGTGGGATGCTGGCGCACCTCTTCGGGCGTGCCCTGGGCCACCAGCAGGCCGCCGGCCTCGCCGCCTTCTGGGCCCAGGTCTATCAGCCAGTCGGCCGAGCGGATCACGTCGAGGTTGTGCTCGATCACGATCAGCGAGTGGCCGGCTTCCAGCAGCTTGCGCAGCGCGCGCATCAGCTTGGCGATGTCGTCGAAGTGCAAACCAGTCGTCGGCTCGTCGAACAGGAAGAGCGTGCCGCGCCCGGGCTGTCTGAGCGCCAGCGCCTGTTTGCTGGCGCTGGTGGTCTTGCTGGCATTGGCCAGGAAACCCGCGAGCTTCAGGCGCTGCGCCTCGCCGCCCGACAGCGTGGGCACGGGCTGGCCCAGCTTCACGTATTCCAGGCCCACGTCCACGATGGGTTGCAGCGCGCGCACCACCTCGCGGTCCTGCGCGAACAGTGCAATCGCCTCGCTGACGGTCAGGTTCAGCACGTCGGACACATTGAGCAGGCGCGGCTTGAGGTCGCCGATGGCCTTGCGCTCAATCGTCACTTCGAGGATCTCGGCGCGGTAGCGCTTGCCGTCGCAGTCCGGGCAGCGCAAGTAGACGTCGCTCAGGAATTGCATCTCGACGTGCTCGAAGCCCGAGCCGCCGCAGGTCGGGCAGCGCCCGTCGCCGTTGTTGAAGCTGAACTTGGTGGCGGTGTAGCTGCGCTGTTTCGCCAGCGGCGCCAGCGCGAACAGGTCGCGCACCGCGTCCCAGGCGCCGACATAGCTGGCCGGGTTGGAGCGCGCCGTCTTGCCGATGGGTGACTGGTCGACAAACACCACGTCGGTCAGGTGGTCGGCGCCCATGAGGCGGTCGTGCAGGCCCGGTGTTTCGGTCGCCTTGCCGAACTGGCGCAGCAGCGCCGGCGCCAGGATGTCCTGCATCAGCGTGGACTTGCCGGAGCCGCTGACACCGGTCACGCAGACCAGGCGCTGCAGCGGGAAGTCCACCGTCAGGTTCTTCAGGTTGTGGTCGCGCGCGCCTTCAAGGATGAGGCGCGGCGTGTTGTCGGTCACCGCGCGCTTGAAGCCCATGCCCACCTGCTTGCGCGATCCGAGGTAGGCGCCGGTCAGCGTGTCGGCATGCTTGATGTCGTCGGGCGTGCCGTCGAACACGATCTGCCCGCCCTTCTCGCCCGGGCCCGGGCCCATGTCGATCAGGCGGTCGGCCGCCAGCATCACGGCCGGGTCGTGCTCGACCACCACCAGCGTGTTGCCCGCGTCGCGCAGCCGGTGCATGGCCTGTGTGATGCGGTTCATGTCGCGCGGGTGCAGGCCGATGGAAGGCTCGTCGAGCACGAACAGCGTGTTGACCAGCGAGGTGCCCAGCGCCGTCGTCAGGTTGATGCGCTGCACCTCGCCACCCGACAGCGTGCGGCTTTGCCGGTCCAGCGTGAGGTAGCCGATGCCGACGTCGCACAGGTATTTCACGCGCGTCTGGATTTCCTCGAACAGCGACTTGAGCGCCTGCAATTCGGCGTCGTCGCCCATCACGTTCAGCGAAAGGCCGCTGAAGAAGTCGCGCAGCCTGTCGATGGGCAGGCGCATCAGGTCGTGGAGCGCCAGGCCCGGCAGGGCCTCAAGCTGCTCGCGGCTCCAGTGCACGCCCACCGGCATGAAGCGCTGGCTGGGCGGCAGCACCGCGTCGGCCGCTTCCCTGGAGCCCAGGCGCCACAGCAGCGATTCGAGCTTGAGCCGTGCACCGCCGCAGGTTTCGCAAGGCGTGTAGCTGCGGTACTTGGACAGCAGCACGCGGATGTGCATCTTGTAGGCCTTGCTTTCGAGGTACTCGAAAAAGCGCTTGATGCCATACCACTGCTTTTTCCAGCTGCMGTCCTTGTAACCCGGCATGCCGTTGATGACCCAGCCCTGTTGCGCCGGCGTGAGCTTGTACCAGGGCGTGTCGCGCGGAATGCCTGCCGCCTCGGCGTGGCGCATCAGGTCGTCTTGCGCTTCTTTCCAGGCCGGGGTCTGTATGGTCTTGATGGCGCCGGCGCGCAGGGTCAGCTTGTCGTTGGGAATCACCAGGCCGTAGTCGACGCCGATGACGCGGCCGAAGCCGCGGCAGGTTTCGCAGGCGCCCATGGCCGAGTTGAAAGAAAACAGCGAGGGCGTGGGGTTGGTGTAGCGCAAGTCACTGTCGGGACAATGCAGGCCGGTCGAAAAGCGCCACATCACATCGGGATGACCATCTTCCGCATGCTGCACGTAGACATTCAGGCGGCCGCCGCGCTTCAGTGCCGTCTCGATGGCGTCCATCACGCGGGATTTTTCCACCGCATGCGTGCGAAAGCGGTCGGCCACCACGTCGAGCAGCTTGTGGGGCCCGGCCGGTGTGGCGACGTCGCGCTGGGCATGCACGCGTGTGAAGCCGCTGACCGACAGCCATTGCTCCACCTGTTCGGCGCTGGTGTTGCCCGGCAGCTCGACCGGGAAGGTCAGCACCACGCGCGGGTCGCCTTCCCTGGTGCGCGCCATCAGTTCGGCGTAAATCGACTCCGGCGTGTCGTGGCGCACGTTCTGCGCGGTCTGTTTGTCGAACAGTTGCGCGGCGCGCGCGTAGAGCAGCTTCAGGTGGTCGTTGAGCTCCGTCATGGTGCCCACGGTGGAGCGCGAGCTGCGCACCGGGTTGGTCTGGTCGATGGCGATGGCGGGCGGCACGCCCTCCACCTTGTCGACGGCCGGCTTGTCCATGCGGTCCAGGAACTGGCGCGCATAGGCTGAGAAGGTTTCCACGTAACGGCGCTGGCCTTCGGCGAACAGGGTGTCAAACACCAGAGAGGATTTCCCCGAGCCGCTGGGGCCGGTCACCACCGTCATTTCACCGGTGCGGATGTCGAGGTCGATGTTTTTGAGGTTGTGCTGGCGCGCGCCGCGGATGCGGATGGTTCCCTGGGACATGAGTGCGGTCTTTCCTGAAGAGGTCAAACATTCTAGGCAAAGCCTCCGGCCGTGCGGGGCGTGAGGATTAATGCCCCTTTTGTGCACTTTTGCCGCCGGCAATTAGGGCGCATTCTGGTTTTCCTGCTGCCTGTTTTTGCGCTTTCATGTTTAACTTTGGCGGTCTGGGATCGATTCATCAAGGAGACACACCATGTCAACAAGCAAGCGCTGGTGCGCGGCCCTCGCGATGGCCGTCCTGAGCCAGCTGGGCCAGGCGCAAATCCTGGTCGGGCAGACCGCCGGCTTCAGCGGCCCCGTGGGCGCCGGCGTCAAGGAAACCACCGAGGGCGCCAAGCTCTACATCGACGCCGTCAACGCCAAGGGCGGCGTGAACGGGCAGAAGATCGAGCTGGTCTCGCTCGACGACAAGTTCGAGCCCAAGCTGGCGGCCGAGAACGCACGCAAGCTGGTCGAAGAGCAGAACGTGGTCGCCCTGTTCCTCACGCGCGGCACGCCGCACACCGAGGCCATTCTTCCCCTGCTCGAAAAATACGGCATACCGCTGGTAGGCCCGTCCACCGGCGCCATGGTGCTGCACCAGCCGGTCAAGAAGCATGTGTTCAACGTGCGCGCCACCTACCAGCGCGAAGCCGAAAAAGCGGTCACCCACCTGCACTCCATGGGCATCACCCGCATCGGCATCGTCCATGCCGACGACAGCTTCGGCGCCGACGGTGTCATGGGCGCGCAGAAAGGCCTGGCCACGGCCAAGCTGCAGCCGGCCGTGCTCGAAAAATTCGACCGCAGCAAGCCCGACTTCGGGCCCATCGCACCCAAGGTCTACCAGTCGAACGCGCAGGCCGTCATCATGGTGGCCTCGGGCCAGGCCGTGGTCGACGGCATCAAGGCCTTCCGCGCGGCCGGCTCCACGGCGCAGATCGTCACGCTGTCGAACAACGCCTCGGGCGGTTTTGTGAAAAGCCTGGGGGACAACGCCCGCGGCGTCATCGTGACGCAGGTGTTTCCGTATGAGCGCTCCATCGCCTTCCCCATGGTCAAGGAAGCCCAGGAACTGGCCAAGGCCAAGGGACAAAGCGAGGTGAGCCCGGCCATGCTGGAAGGCTTTGCCGCGGCCAAGGTACTGGTGGAGGGCCTGCGCCGGGCCGGCGCCAAACCCACGCGTGAAAAAATCCAGGCCGCACTTGAAGGCATGCGCAAGTACGACTTGGGCGGGCTGGAAGTGAGCTACTCCCCCGAAGACCACACCGGCCTGGACTTTGCCGACCTGTCCATCATCGGGACCGACGGCAAGTTCAAGAGGTAGCCCCCCTGCCGACGCTCACTTCGTGTAGCGTCACCTCCCCCCAGGGGGACAGGCGCCTTGCGCCCGGCAAAGCCGGATCGCGGCCCCTGCTCGAGAATTCGCCCCCCTGCCGACGCTCACTTCGTGTAGCGTCACCTCCCCCTGTGGGGGACAGGCGCCTTGCGCCCGGCAAAGCCGGATCGCGGCCCCTGCTCGAGAATTCGCCCCCCCTGCTGACGCTCACTTCGTGTAGCGTCCCCTCCCCCTGTGGGGGACAGGCGCCTCGCGCCCGGCAAAGCCGGATCGCGGCCCCTGCTTGCGAATTCGCAAACCTGCGCGTGCCGTGCGCCCTAGGTGCGCGGCCCCTCAGAAATAGAGGGCGTTTTCGAGTTCCTTGAACTTCTCGGGACCGACGGCTTCCTTGATCTTGGGCGCCAGTTCCTTGAGCTTGTCGATGTCGCCCGCGGCCTCCACCGCGAGGTTGAGCCGGAAACCCCTGAGGCCCAGGCCGGCCGTGAGCCGGGTCGCGATCGGGTAAGCCCTTGAATAGTGTTCCTGCGCGGTCAGCGTGGGCGAACCGTCGGCATTTTGCGCGGACGCTGCCGGCGCCGGGGCTGCGGCCACGGTCGGCGGCTGCACCGCGGCCGGCGCCACCAAGCCCAGGGTCAACAGGTGGGCGATGTCTTCCGCCGTGACGCCCAGGCCCGCGGTGGCCTTGACCACCTCCTCCATGCTGCGCTTGCCGTCAAACATGATGAAGGCGGAGCGTTGCCGCGGGGTCATCGGGATGGAACGGTCCTGCAGTGCGGATTGGCCTAATTCCGTCTTGGTGTAAATCATCAGCTGTTCTCCAGTAAAAACGCCGTGGGGCACAGACATTTGTGCATGGCGCAGAGACAGGTGTTAGTACTTTTTTGTCGCCTCTGATTCAATTTACCCCATTTTTGCCGCCAATGCACCTGTTTCGGGCGCGGGCGCGGCGATGTCCTTCAACCGGAGACGCATCCGCTGCATTCGTTCACACTCAAGCGCGGACCGCGAGGGGCGCCTGCAAGGCGCCGTGTTTTTCACCGCCGAGGTC
>NZ_JBFUBY010000031.1:0-21834 GCF_056405515.1 Polaromonas sp. P1_G2 | reverse complement strand
CCGTCACCATTGCAATATTTCTCCAGCCTGGTGGAAAGCGACGAGCATTTCCCCCTCCTGGAAGCCGCCATCAGCCTGGCGCAGGACGAATATCCCGACCTGGACGTGCAGCAGGTGCTGGGCGACGTCGACCAGCTCCTGGCCCGCCTCAAGCGCCGCCTGCCGGCCGACGCACCGGCGCTGCAGCGGCTGCGCGCGCTGAACCAGTTCTTTTTCCACGACCTGAACTTCGGCGGCAACGTCAACGACTACTACGATCCCGACAACAGCTACCTGAACGCCGTGCTGCGCACGCGCCGCGGTATCCCCATCACGCTGGCGGTGCTGTGGCTGGAACTGGCGCTGGGACTGGGGCTCAATGCGCGCGGCGTGGCCTTTCCGGGGCACTTCATGGTCAAGGTCAACCTGCCCAAGGGCCAGGTGGTGATAGACCCGTTCAGCGGCCAATCGCTGAGCCGCGAGGAGCTGTCCGAGCGGCTCGAGCCTTTCCGGCAACACGGCGGCAGCCCGGGCGACGAGTTCGAGGTGCCCATGGGCCTGTACCTGCAGTCGGCGCCGCCGCGCGAGATCATCAGCCGCATGCTGCGCAACCTCAAGGAAATCCACAAGACCCAGGAAGACTGGCAGCGCCTGATTCCGGTACAAGACCGCCTCATCGTGCTGCAACCCGAAGCCTGGACGGAATACCGCGACCGCGGCCTGGCCTGGGCCGCCCATGGCGAGCCCGAACGCGCGATGGCCGACCTGGAAACCTACCTGGCCAACGCCGAGGACGCACTCGACATCGACGCCATGGCCGAGCGCCTGGCCCAGCTGCGCCAGGGCCGCCACTGAGCTTCAGGGCTCATTTCAAAGAAGCTCGATCTCACTGAGCGTGAGAAAACAGCTCTCGCGCGTGATCGCCACAAAGTCGGCCAGCCACGGGCGAGCCGAGGTGGCTTCGGTACACGCCACATACAGGCGACCGGTCAGCCCCTTTTTGCCTATGGGCCTGGCGCTCACATAACCCCGGTCCAGGTAGCTCTGCACCGCCCACTTGGGCAGCGCGGCCACGCCGCGGCCGCTGGCCACCAGCTGCAGCATCGCAATTGTCAACTCGGTGGTGCGGCGCGCGGGCTTCACGCCTGCCGGCTCCAGCACCTGGCGCACCACGTCCAGCATCTCGTCGGGCACCGGGTAGGTGATCAGGGTTTCATCGGCGAAGTCTTTGGCCGTCAGGTGTGTCTTGGCGGCCAGCGCATGGTGGTTGGCCAGCAGCGCCATGATTTCAAAGCGGAACAGCGGATGGAAGTCCACCGTTTCATCGGCGTCAGCCTCCGACACGATGGCGATGTCGGCGCGGTCCTGCAGCACCAGCGCGATCGGGTCGGGGTGAAAGCCCGAGACGATGTCGAGTTCCACCTCGGGCCAGCGCGTGCGGAAGGCGTCCATGGCCGGCATCAGCCAGTCAAAACAGGTGTGGCACTCGACCGCGATGCGCAACTGGCCGGAGCGGCCGGTGGCCAGGCGCGCCACGTCTCGCTCGGCTTCCTCGACCTGCGGCAGCACCGCATCGGCCAGCGCCAGCAAGCGCAGGCCGGTGGTGCTGAACTGCGGCGGCACGGATTTGCGCTCGAACAGCGGCGTGGCGTAGCGCTCCTCCAGCAACTTGACCTGGTGCGACAGCGCCGACTGCGTGAGGTTGAGCAGCTGCGCCGCGCGCACCAGGCTGCCGCTGTCGCGCAGGGCGGTCAKGGTGCGCAGGTGGCGCARTTCAAGGATGGAAAGCGTCATGACTGGGTTAGAGGTGAATCAATTATTTTCACGTTGAAAGGCAATATCTTTCGTTTGAATAATAGTTGAATCTGCACGACCATGCGTTCTTTGTTTGATTTGCAATCGGGAGATAAGCGGCATGGTCCATACACACACCCTGGGTTTTCCGCGCATGGGCGCGCACCGGGAACTGAAATTCGCGCTTGAAAAACACTGGCGCGGCGAGATCGGCCCGGCCGCGCTGGAAGCGGCCGGCGCCGAATTGCGCGAGCGCCATTGGGCCGTGCAGAAAGAAGCCGGGCTGGATTTCGTGACGGTGGGTGACTTTGCTTTTTACGACCACGTAGCCAACCACATCCAGATGCTGGGCTGCGAGCCGGCGCGCTTTGGTTTTACCGGACAGGAGCCCGCCCTTAGTCGCTACTTCGCGATGGCGCGCGGCGTGATTGCCGAGGGCGGCGATACCCACTGGCTGGACTGCGGCTGCGGCTGCGGCAATAGCAAAGAAAAGGACCAGGCTGAGGGCGGAACATTCGCCCTCGAGATGACCAAATGGTTCGACACCAACTATCACTACCTGGTGCCGGAGTTTGGTCCTGGCACCGAATTCAGCCTGGCATCCGAACGCCTGTTTGATGAAGTCGCGCAGGCCAGGCTGGCCGGCCACGCCGTCAAGGCCGTGCTGTTGGGGCCGCTGAGTTTCCTCTGGCTGGGCAAGGCAAAAACGCCGGGCTTTGACCGCTTCAGCCTGCTGGGCAAGCTGCTGCCGGTCTACGAAAAAATCCTCGCTCGCCTCAAGGCCCAGGGCGTGGAATGGGTGCAGATGGACGAACCCATCCTGGGCCTGGACCTGCCGGTGGCCTGGAGCCAGGCTTTTGAATCCAGCTATTGGCAGCTCTCGCGCGGCGGCGTCAAGCTGCTGCTGGCCACCTACTTTTCGCCGTTGCAGGAGAACCTGCGCATGGCCTGCCAGCTGCCGGTGGCGGGCCTGCATGTGGATGCGGTGCGCGCGCCTGAAGAACTCATCGGCGTGGCCGACTGGCTGCCCAGCCACAAGGTGCTGTCGGTCGGCATCGTCGACGGCCGCAACATCTGGCGCACCGACCCCGATGCCGCCCTGGCCAGGCTGAGGCCTGTGGCCGAGAAGCACCAGGGCGAACTCTGGCTGGCGCCATCCTGCTCGCTGCTGCACGTGCCTTACAGCCTGGAAGCCGAGGACAGGCTGGACACCGAACTCAAGTCCTGGCTGGCCTTTGCGGTCGAGAAACTGTTTGAGCTGCGCATGCTGAAGGCCGTGCTCGAGGGCCGCGAAAACGCCGTGGAACCCGAACTGGCCGCCGCCCGCCTGGCGGCCCAGGCGCGCCGCAACAGCCCGCGTGTGCACCGCGCCACCGTGGCGGCGCGGCTGGCCCAGGCCGCCGCGGGCGCTGATCAGCGGCCGTCGCCTTTCAGCCGGCGCCAGCAGGTGCAGCGCGCGCGCTTTGCCTTGCCGCTGTTCCCGACCACCTCGATAGGCTCGTTTCCGCAGACCGCCGAGATACGCGCCGCGCGCGCGGCCTTCAAGCGCGGTGAGATCGGCAAATCGCAGTACGCCGAAAAAATGCAGGCTGAAATCCGGCTGGCGGTGCGCAAGCAGGAAGCGCTGGGCCTGGACGTGCTGGTGCACGGCGAGGCTGAGCGCAACGACATGGTCGAATATTTCGGCGAGCAGCTCGACGGTTTTGCCTTCAGCGCCAACGGTTGGGTGCAGTCCTACGGCTCGCGCTGCGTCAAGCCGCCGGTGATTTACGGCGACGTGGCGCGCCCCGCGGCCATGACGGTGGCCTGGACGGTGTATGCGCAAAGTCTCACGAAACGGCCCATGAAAGGCATGCTGACCGGCCCCATCACCATCCTGCAATGGTCTTTTGTGCGCGACGACCAGCCGCGCAGCCTGACCGCCGGGCAGATCGCCTGGGCGATACGCGATGAGGTGGTGGACCTGGAGGGCGCCGGCATAGGCATCATCCAGATCGACGAGCCGGCGATACGCGAAGGACTGCCGCTGCGCCGCGCCGGCTGGAAGGCTTACCTGGAATGGGCCACGCGCGCCTTCCGCATCAGCGCCAGCGGCGTGGCCGACGAGACGCAGATCCACACCCACATGTGCTATTCGGAGTTCAACGACATCCTGCCGGAAATCGCTGCCATGGATGCCGACGTGATCACGATTGAAACCAGCCGCTCCGACATGGAGCTGCTGCGCGGCTTCGGCGACTTCAAGTACCCCAACGAGATAGGCCCCGGCGTCTACGACATCCATTCACCGCGCGTGCCCACGGTGGACGAGATGGTGCGGCTGCTGCGCAAGGCGGCGGCGGTGATTCCGGCGGAAAACCTCWGGATCAACCCCGACTGCGGCCTGAAGACGCGCGCTTGGCCCGAGACCGAGGCGGCGCTGGGCAATATGGTGCAGGCTGCGCGCGAGGTCCGCGAAGAACTCGCGGCCTGAAGCCAGTCCAGCGCGTCAGGTGCCGCGCTTGAGGAACTGCGGAATCTGCATGCCGTCGGGCGAATTCACGTTGCGTGACATCACGGGCGCGCTGCTGACCTGGACGGGCCGGCCCACCGCGCGGGCCGTGCTCTGGGCGGACATGCGCGCGCCGTGTATCAGCGATTCCTGCGCGGGCATCAGGCTGCCGGGCAGGGAACTGCCCGGGCGCGACGTGGCTGCTTTTTGCGCGGGCGCCGGGTTGAGCGGCCTGGCGCCCAGTGTCGCGGCGACCGAAGGCCGGGGCGCGACCATCTGCGGCGGGACCTTGGCCACGGTCCTGGCCGGCGTGTGCTCTGGGGCGTCGTTGGCCGCCTGCGGCGGGTACAGCGTGGGCCTGAGCCAGTTGAGGATGGGTTGCCATTGGGCGAGGTCGGGCGCGGCGGCGCTGGCCGGCAAATCGAACATCGTCATGCCGCGCTCCAGGCTGCGTACATAGAGCTGGGTTTCGCGCAGCGCGCCCAGAAAAGGCATGCCCAGGGCTTCCGACCATTCCTCCAGGACTTTTGCGGCGCTGGTGCGCCCGTCTATGCGCATGCCCACGGTGGCGAGGCGGCAGCGGCCGCTGGCTACGCGCGGCAGCGCCATCAGGTCGGCGTGGCACTGCGCCGCGGATTCGCGGTCGAACATGGAATTGCATACCGGCATGATGATGGCGTCGGCGAACATCACGACCCGCGCCAGTTCGAAACCGTGCATGCCGCCCGGCGTGTCGAGCACCACGTGGGTGATGCCGGTGGGCACGCGCAGCATGTTTTTCTGGTCCACGGCCCAGGGGGCGATGGCCGGCAGCCCGGCGTCGCGGCGCTTGAGCCAGCTGCGCGCTGACTGCTGCCGGTCCACGTCGCCCAGCATGACAGAGCTGCCGTTGCGTGCGCACCAGGCGGCGATGTGCGCGGCCAGTGTGCTTTTGCCACTGCCTCCCTTGCGGTTGACGACTGCGATGACCGGCATGCATGCTCCAAAGACGGATCAGAGGAACAGTTTGATACAGAAATAACAAAAAGTCCAGTGAAGCCAGTCGGCATCGGCGCCCGCAGCTAGTGTTTTTGTAGCGCAGGCGACTCGCCCTCCGCGGCCTCCCTGAGCCAGCCTTTGAGCCAGCGGCAAAACGCCCGGCCTGTTTCGGGGACAGTGCTGCGCGGGTTGATGTAGGCCGAATAGCTGGCATCACCCCGGACGGCGTCAGGCGCGGCGCGCAACAGATGGCCCCGGCGCAAGGGCTCGGCGACCAGCAGTTCGGGCACCACCAGGTGGCCCATGCCGCCTGTCGCCGCCGCGATCGCCAGGAAGTAGTGGTCGAAGCTGGCGCTGACGTGAATGCCGGCCGCCTGCAGGCCCACCTGTGCAGACCAGGCGGCCAGCACGTCGGGCCGCGACTGCGCCGCGAGAAACTGCCACTGGCTGACGGGCTGGTTCGCGAACTCGCGGCAACGCGCCGGGGACGCCACGCACACCAGGTTTTCGGCGGCCAGCAACCAGTGCTCGGCGCCGGCGACGGCCAGGTCGCGCGTGATCAGCACGTCATAGCTGTCGGCCGGGCCCGGCGGCGAAAGCGAGGTCACCAGGTCCACCGCCACCGGGGCCGCGGGTTGGAAGCCGGGCAGGGCGGGGATCAGCGTCGTCATCGCAAAGGTGGGCAGCGAAGTGCGCACGATGAGGCGGGCGCCGGCCTGGCTTTGCGCCAGCTGGCGGGTGGCCAGCTCTATGGTCGACAGGGCGTCCTGCACCGTGTCGAAATACAGGCGCCCGGCATCCGTCAGGCGCACCGAAGTGCCGCTGCGCGCGAACAAGGGCTGGCCGAAGTAGCGCTCCAGCGTGGCGACATGGCGACTGACACCGCCCTGGCTCATGCCCAACACGCGGCCGGCGCGGCTGAAGTTAAGCTGGCGGGCGGCTTCCACAAACACCCGTACGGCGTTCAGCGGCAGCGCCTGGAGGTTGGAGTCATCTGTTTTACTCATCATTGGAAGCTGCTTTATTGATGGGTGATGGTGTTATTTCCAGGAAATTCATCGAATATGGCGGTCAGCCAGGACATCATTTGATGATTCTTGCTCATCATCCATTGTCAAAGGCTTTCCTCATGCCCCTTGTTTTGCATAGCTGCTCCGGCGGCACCCTGCTTCTCCCCGACGCCCTTTTATGCGACCGCCGTGACGGCGGCCACCTGGTCGTCAACCCGCCGCGGCCGGTCTGGGAGCGCAGTGAACTGGCGCCGCTCGAATTGGCCCACTGGTCCTGCCTGGTGGCCGCCACCGGCCGCGCCATGCTGGACGTACTGCCTGCCCTAAGCGACGGCTGCCTCAACTACTGGGAGGCCGGCAACTGGGCGCTCAATGACCAGGCCCCGCCCGCCGGGCCCAAGGACGTCCAGGCGCATCGCCGCGTGCACCTGCATGTGCTGGGGCGCAGCCGGCAGGCGATGAATCCCGACTGGCGCTGGGGCGAGTCGCCCAAATTCCCGCGCTGGGCGGACATGGCGGCGTGGGCGTCGGGATTCGCGCCGCTTGGCCCGGAAGAGTGCGAGGCCATTGCCGGGCGCGTCAAAGCCTTGCTGGACAGCCGTTTCCGCCTGCCCGAGCCCGGCGCGCCGGCATGAACGCCCAAACGCTGGCACTGGTACTGGCGGGGGCGGTCTGCCACGCGCTCTGGAACATCGTGGCCAAGCGCGCGGCGGGCGGCACGCTCTTCGTCTGGCTGTTCGGCTGCGTCAGCGTGGCGGCCGCGGCGCCGGTCGCCCTGGTGGCCTGGCAACTGCACCCGCAGGCCTTTGACGGCTGGATGTGGCTGGCCGTGCTGGCCAGCGCGCTGGTGCATGTGGTGTATTTGCTGGTGCTGCAAAAAGGCTACCGGGCGGGCGACTTCGCCGTGGTCTATCCCATGGCCAGGGGCACCGGGCCGCTGCTCGCGGTGCTGGGGGCTGTGGTGCTGCTCGGCGAACTGCCCAGCGTGCTGGGCTGGCTGGGTGTGGCCCTGGTGCTCGCCGGTGTCTTCATGACGGCCGGTGGCACCACGGGTGCTGCCGGCGGTGATGCGCAGCGGCGCCGGCGCGGCGTGCTCTGGGGCGCGCTGACCGGCGTGTGCATCGCCGGCTATACCGTGATTGATGGCTGGGCCGTGAAGTCGCTGGGCATGGCGCCTGTATTGTTCTATGCCACGAGCCTGGCGTTTCGCACCGTGCTGCTCGCACCCTGGGCCTTGCACCAGCGCGGCGCACTGCGCGGGCAGTGGCGGCAGCACCGCACGGCGATTGTGCTGGTCGGTGTGCTGTCGCCGCTGGCCTATTGCCTGGTGCTGTTCGCCGTGCAGTCCGCGCCGCTCAGCTATGTGGCCCCGGTGCGCGAGATGTCCATGCTGATAGGCACGCTGATGGGCGCCCGGCTGCTCAAGGAATCCCTCAAGCCCTCGCAGGTGCTGGGCGCGGCGTTGATGCTGCTGGGTGTGGCGGGGCTGGCGCTGGCCTGAGCCGGCAGGCGTCAGGCCGCTGGTGCCTGCAGCCGCAGTGCGTTGCGCCAAGTCCCCAGCAACGCAAGTGCCGCCAGGCTGAAAACAAGGCCCGCGGCAAAAGTCGCAGGCGCGCCCAACTGGTCCCAGAGCACGCCGGCCAGAGTGCTGGCCACCAGCAACGCCAGGCCGCTGACAAGGTTAAAAAAGCCGAAAGCCGTTCCGCGCAGATCCGCCGGTGCCGTCTCGGCCACCATGGTGGCGAGCAGGCCCTGGGTCATGGCCATATGCAGGCCCCACAGCGCGATGCCCGCCGCAGCCATGCCCCAGTGGCTGCCGGCGGCAAGCAGCAGGTCCGCCGCCGCGAGCACCGCCAAGCCCCAGGCCAGCAAGGCGCTATGGCTGATGCGGTCCGCCAGCTTGCCGAAAGGGTAGGCGCCCAGGGAATAAACCAGGTTCATGGCGACCAGGACCAGCGGCGTGTAAGCCACCGGCAGGCCGCCCTGCATGGCGCGCAGCAGCAAGAAGGCTTCGCTGAAGCGCGCCAGCATGAACACCGCGCCCAGCACCGCTACACGCCAGTAGGGCGCACCCAGGCGCTTGAGGTTGGCGCGGGTGATGGGATTCAGGCGCGGGGCATCCGGTGCCTGTTCGCGCTCGGGCTCGCGTACGCCGACCAGCAGCAGCGCCACCGCCAGCACACCCGGAATCACGGCGACCCAGAACACCGCCCGGAAGTCATTGGCCCAGAGCAGCATCAGGCCCATGGCCAGTAGCGGCCCGATAAAGGCGCCCACCGTGTCCAGTGATTGGCGCAAACCGAACGCCGCGCCGCGCATGCCCGGCGGGGCCAGGTCGGCCACCATGGCGTCCCGCGGGGCGCCGCGTATGCCCTTGCCCACGCGGTCGACCAGGCGGGCGGTGAGCACCAGCCCGGTCGTCGTGGCTATCGCGAAGAGGGGTTTGGATGCCGCGCCCAGGCCGTAGCCCAGCAGCGTCAAGGGCTTGCGTTTGCCCCAGTAATCGCTGAGCACGCCTGAGAAAACCTTGACGATGAGCGCCGTGGCTTCGGCCAGGCCTTCGATGAAGCCGACGGCCCAGAGACTGGTGCCTAGCACCGTCACCATGAAGACCGGCAGCAGGCTGTGGATCATCTCGGAGGAGATGTCCATCAAGAGGCTGACAAAGCCCAGCGCCCAGATGGCCGCCGGAAGGCGGCGGGCCGGGGTGACCGGAGGAGGAGTGGGCTGCGGCATGGGTTGTTGGTGCCGCGCCGAGGTTTAGCCGACCGTGACGGCAGCGCCGTCGCCCTTGGCGGCGATCACACCGATCTCATAAACCTGTTCACCCGCATCGCGCAGGGTCTTGGCTGTGGCTTGCGCGTTGGCGGCGTCCACGACGACGACCATGCCGATGCCGTTGTTGAAGGTGCGGTTCATCTCGAAGTCGTCGATGCCGGCGGTTTTTTGCAGCCAGGCGAACAGCTCGGTTTGCGGCCAGCTGCCCTTTTTGAGGTGGGCGGCCGTGCCTTCGGGCAGCACGCGCGGGATGTTTTCGAGCAAGCCGCCGCCGGTGATGTGGGCCAGGGCCTTGATGGGATGAGCTGCCAGCGCGGCCAGCACGTTCTTCACGTAAAGGCGGGTGGGCTCCATCAGGGCCTGCTTGAAGGGTTTGCCGTCCAGCGTGGCGGGCGCATTGCCGGCCGCGCGCTCTATGCATTTGCGCACCAGGCTGAAACCGTTGGAATGCACGCCGCTGCTGGCCAGGCCCAGCACCACGTCGCCGGGCTTGACGTCTTTTCCGGTCAGGATCTTGGATTTCTCGACCGCGCCCACGGCAAAACCGGCCAGGTCGTATTCGCCTGCCGGGTACATGCCGGGCATTTCGGCGGTTTCGCCGCCAATCAGGGCGCAGCCGCTGAGTTCACAGCCCTTGGCGATGCCGCCGACCACGGCCGCGGCCGTGTCCACGTCCAGCTTGCCGCAGGCGAAGTAGTCCAGGAAAAACAGCGGCTCGGCGCCTTGCACCAGCACGTCGTTGACGCTCATGGCCACCAGGTCTATGCCCACGGTGTCGTGCATCTGCCATTCAAAGGCCAGCTTGAGCTTGGTGCCCACGCCGTCGGTGCCGCTGACCAGCACGGGTTCCTTGTAGCGTTTGGGCACTTCAAACAGCGCGCCGAAGCCGCCGATGCCGGCCAGCACGCCTTCGCGCATGGTTTTTTTGGCCAGGGGCTTGATGCGCTCGACCAGCGCGTCGCCCGCGTCGATGTCGACGCCCGCGTCTTTGTAGCTCAGGGGGGAAGGGGAAGAGGTGGTCATGGTGTCGGCTTTGCTACGGGTTGGGGCGGTAGGGCGGATGAGGGGGCTGGAAGGCGGGTTTGCGGCGCTGGAGGGGCCTGCAAGCCCGATAGAATTCAGCCTGAGATTCTAAAGGCTACCCATCCGGCCGCTTTCAGGCCCTTCCGCGGCGTGTTCCGGCCAGTTCAACCCAAGGCTTTATGCAATTCACCACCACCCAAAAACGCGCCGCCGCCTGGTGCCTGATCGCCGCCCTGGTCGTTCTCGCGCTGTGGCTGCTGGGGCCGGTGCTCACGCCCTTTGTGGTGGCCGCGGTGCTGGCTTACGCGTTGACGCCGCTGGTCAACCGGCTGGATTCCATGGGCAAGGGCCGCCTGCCGCGCGTGGTGGCGGTGATCGTGGTCGAATTTCTCTTCATCGTGGTGCTGCTGAGCCTGTTCCTGCTGATCGTGCCCATCATGGCCAAGGAACTGCCGGTGCTGCGTGAGCAGGTGCCGCTGCTGGCCGACAGGCTCAATACCAGCCTGGCCCCGTGGCTGGCGCAGTTCGGCATCCATGTATCACTGGACGTGGCCAGCATCAAGGCCTTTGTGGTGAAGTACCTCAATGCCAATTTCGAGGACCTGTTCACCTCGCTGATGTCCTCGCTCAAGCTGGGTGGCAGCGTGGCGCTGGCCATCATGGGCAACGCCGTGCTGATTCCTGTGGCGCTGTTTTACCTGCTGATGGACTGGGACAAGTTCGTCGCCCGCGTGCTCGAACTGGTGCCGCCCCACCTGCGCGGCGGTTTCGACAGCTTCACCAAAGAAGCCGACGCGGTGCTGGGCCAGTACCTGCGCGGCCAGTTGCTGGTCATGCTGATCATGGCGGTGTTTTATGCCGTGGGCCTGGCCCTGTTCGGCCTGGACCTGGCCGTGCCTATAGGCGTCTTCACCGGCCTGGCGATGTTCATCCCCTACCTCGGCTTCGGCCTGGGCCTGATGCTGGCGGTGCTGGCTGGCCTGCTCGAATTCGCGTCGCTCAAGGCGCTGGTCATGGTGGCTGTGGTCTATGGCATCGGGCAAGTGGTGGAAAGCTTGTATTTCACGCCGCGCCTGGTGGGCGAGCGCATAGGCCTGCACCCGCTGGCGGTGATTTTTGCCTTGCTGGCGTTCGGCCAGATGTTCGGCTTTGTCGGCGTGCTGGTGGCCCTGCCGGCCAGCGCGGTGCTGCTGGTGGGCATACGCCGCGTCAAAGCCAGCTACATGTCCAGCCGGCTTTACAAGGCTGGATGAGGTTGGGATAAGCACATGGCGGGCATGAAACAGATTGCGCTGGACATCGGGCTGGCTTCGGCTCCCTCGTTCGCCAATTTTTTTGGCGGGCCGAATGAGGCCGCGCTCAAGCACCTCGAGCTCTGGGCCGGCAATACGTTGCGTTCACCCGTGCCCACCTACCTCTGGGGTGAAACCGCCAGCGGCAAGACCCATCTGCTCAAGGCCGTGCGCGAGGCGCTGCGCGAGCAGGGCGCCGCCAGCGGCTGGATGGACGCCTCGCTGCTGGAGCCGCCCGAATTCAACGAATCCTGGGCCGCCGTCATCCTGGACGACTGCCATCTCTACACCGCGGTGCAACAGCAGGCGGCCTTCAACTGGTTCGTCAACGCACTCAGCGCCCCAGACGGCCGGCCGCGCTGGGTGCTGGCCGCCGGCAACGTGCCGCCCGCCGATCTGATACTACGCGAGGATTTGCGCACCCGCCTGGGCTGGGGTCATGTGTTCGCGCTGCAGGCCCTGACCGAACCCGAGCGGCGCGCCGTGCTGCGGCGCGAGGCCGACGCGCGCGGCGTGTTCCTGAGCGACGAGGCCATGGACTTCATGCTGACCCGCTTTTCGCGCGATCTCGGCAGCCTGATGCAGCTGCTCGACCAGCTCGACGGCTACGCCCTGCAGACCAAGCGCGCCATCACCATCCCCCTGATCAAGTCCATGCTGGAGAGTGAATGACGGGCAAGAAAAAGATTGCGTTGTTTGATCTGGATCACACGCTGCTTCCCATCGACTCTGATTACGAATGGGGCGAATTCACGATTGCGCTGGGCTGGTGCGATAGCACCGAGTTCAAGCGCCGCAATGCCGAATTCTTCGAGCACTACCGCGCCGGCACGCTGGACATCCATGATTACGTGCGCTTCGCCACCCAGGCCATCCGGGAGCAGGGCGCCGCCAGTTCGGCCGCCGCCCATGTCCGCTTCATGCGGGAGGTCGTGCAGAAAGCCATCACACCCCAGGCCCTGGCCCTGGTGGACGGCCACCGCGCGGCGGGCGACGAGCTGCTCATCGTCACCGCCACCAATGAATTCGTCACGCGGCCCATCGCCGACGCTTTCGGCGTCAAGGAATTGATCGCGGTGGAGCTCGAGCGCGACGCCCAGGGCTGGGTGACCGGTGAAATCCGGGGCACGCCCTCGGCCCGCGAAGGCAAGGTCACCCGCATGGAACAATGGCTGGCCTCCCGCCGGCTGTCCTGGGACGACGTGGAAACCACGTTTTATACCGATTCCCTGAACGACCTGGCCCTGATGGAGAAGGTCGCCCACCCCGTCGCCACCAACCCCGACGAGCGCCTGCGGGCGCTGGCGGTAGAGCGCGGATGGCGCATACTTGAGCTGTTTACCTAGTATTTCATGATCAAAAAATTCATCGACAAGCTGTTCGGCAAGTCCGACAGCACGGAGCCCGGTGCCAAACGGGCCAAAAAATCCCCCTTCGGGCAGCGCCAGGACGTAGGCGTCAAGGAACACGGCATCGACGTCAAGCTGGTGGACGACCGCGCCATGGACGTGGTGCACACGCTCCAGGACGCCGGTTATGAGGCCTACATCGTCGGCGGCGCGGTACGCGACCTGCTGGTGGGCCTGCGGCCCAAGGACTTCGACGTCGCCACCGACGCCACGCCCGAGCAGGTCAAGTCCTTGTTTCGCCGCGCCTTCATCATCGGCAGGCGCTTTCGCATCGTGCACGTCATCTACGGCCGCGGCCGCGAACACGAGGTCATCGAGGTCTCGACCTTCCGCGCCCACCTCGACAGCAGCCTGGCCGAGCAGGTCGGCGGCAATGAGCGCACGAGCAAGAGCGAACTGGCCGGCATGAAACACGCCGTCGACGCCTCCGGTCGGGTGCTGCGCGACAACGTCTGGGGTCCCATCGAGCAGGATGCCGCGCGCCGCGACTTCACCATCAACGCGATGTACTACGACCCTGAAACGCAGGTGGTGGTCGACTACCACAACGGCATCAAGGACGCCAAGAAACGAATCATCCGCATGATCGGCAGCCCGGCCGTGCGCTACCGCGAAGACCCGGTGCGCATCATCCGCGCCGTGCGTTTCGCGGCCAAGCTCAGCGCGCTGGGCTTCAAGTTTGAAGACAAGACGGTGGCGCCGCTGCGCGAGATGAAGGGCCTGCTGGCCGACGTGCCGCAGTCGCGCCTCTTCGACGAAATGCTCAAGCTGCTGCAGACCGGCCATGCGCTGGCCAGCATCGCCCAGCTCAAGTTCCTGGGCCTGGGCACCGGTATCTATCCGCTGCTCGACGTGGTGGTTGAAAACGCCGACGAACCTTTCCTCAAGCTGGCCCTGCAGGACACCGACCGCCGTGTCGGCGAAGGCAAGCCGGTGGCGCCCAGCTTTTTGCTGTCCTGCGTACTGTGGGCCGACGTGCGCGAAGGCTGGGAGCAGCGCAAGAAGCGCGGCGAGCACCTCATGCCCGCGCTGCAGGACGCGATCGACGATGCCTTCAACGCCAAGATCGGCGACGTGTCGGGCCGCGGCAAGCTGGGCACCGACATGCGCGAGATCTGGACCATGCAGCCGCGTTTTGAAAAACGCAGCGGCAGCGCACCCTATTCGCTGCTCGAGCAGCCGCGTTTTCGCGCCGGCTTCGACTTCCTGCGCCTGCGCGCGCAGACCGGCGAGATCGACATGGAGCTCGCCGAATGGTGGGAGAAGTTCAGCACCGCCTACGACGACGAACGCCACGCGATGATCGAGGAAGCGCGCCAGGCGCAGCAGCATAAACCGCAGGCGCCGCGGGTTCGCGTCAAGCGCCCGGACGCTGAAGCCGGATCAGGTCATGCCGAACGTCCCACAAGCGATGAGGCCGACGTGCCAGGCGAGCAGGGCGATGCCGCACCTGCCAAAAAACGCCGCCGGCGGCGCAAGCCCGCCAACCGCGGTGGTGGAGGGGGAGACGCTGCTGCGGCTTCTGCTCCCGCCGGCAACGACGGCGAGTAAGCCACCAGGCGCGCAGGCACGGGCATGGTTGACGCCTACATTGGCCTGGGCGCCAACCTCGGTGATGCGGCGGCCGCGCTCGCACAGGCTACGAAGGACGTGGCCCGCCTGCCGGGCACCACAGTGATCGCCCGATCCGGCCTTTACCGAACTGCTCCCATCACCACTGCCGATGGTGTGCAAGTCCAGGCATCGGGAGACGATTACCTTAATGCTGTTCTCAAAATCGAGACCAGCCTGCCGGCGCCGGTCTTGCTACGGCATCTGCTCCAGATCGAATTGACTGCGGGCCGCGAGCGRCCCTACCTGCACGCACCGCGAACGCTGGATCTTGACTTGCTGATTTACGGTAGCGGGCACATTGAGTCGCCCCACCTGACGGTGCCCCATCCGCGCATGTGGCAACGCGCTTTTGTGTTGGTGCCGCTGGCGGAGATCGAGCCTGGGCTGGTCAGCGCCGCCCAACTGGCGGCCGTGGCCCAACAGCGCATTGAACGGCTGGACCGGCCAAGCGATAAGGACTAAGGCGCCAGCCGCTCCCGCAGCCAGTCCCCGCCCTCCTGCAGCGTATACCGCAGCCGGTCATGCAGCCGGCTTTTACGCCCCTGCCAGAACTGCCAGTTGTCGGGCTTCAGGCGGTAGCCGCCCCAGTGCGACGGGCGTGGGGGCTGCAGCAAAAATTTAGCGCCATATTTGGCCGCATTGGCCACCAGCACGCCGCGCCCGGCGATCACCTCGCTTTGCGGGCTGGCCCAGGCGCCTATGCGGGAATCCAGCGGCCGGGTGTTGAAGTAGGCGTCGCTTTCCTCGGCGGAAACCTTTTCGACCACGCCCTCAATGCGCACCACGCGCTCCAGCTCCACCCAATGGAACTGCAGCGCCGCATAAGGATTGCCGGCCAGTTCCCGGCCCTTGCGGCTGTCGTAGTTGGTGAACCAGGTGATGCCGCGCTCGTCATAGCCCTTGATCAGCACGATGCGGGTGGAGGGGCGCAGGTCGCTGGCTACTGTGGCCAGTGTCATGGCATTGGGTTCGGGCACCTCGGCCGCGATGGCTTCCTGCAGCCACTGCTCGAACTGCTTGAGCGGGTCGGCCTGCGAGGCGTCTTCGTTGAGTTCGGCGCGTTCGTAGCTTTTGCGCAGGTCGGCAATGGAGAGGGTGGGCTGGCTCATGCCCATGATTGTGCCCGCTCGGCCCATGCCCTTGTCCGCAACCGCCCTTGTCCTATAAGCATGGGTAGTGTTTTGAGGTGGCGCTTGATAGCGAATTAATATTCGCTTATATTCTGAGCTTCCCATGAAGCCCAAAGACGACGAAAAGCAGCGCGCGATTGCCGAGGCCACCTTCAACCTGGTGGCCCAGACCGGCCTGAGCGGCCTGACCATGGCCGACATCGCCCGCACGGCCGGCATCGCCACCAGCACGCTTTACGTCTACTACCCGTCCAAGGACGAGTTGATCAGCCAGCTCTACGAAGAAGCCAAGACCGCGACCATGCAGCGCCTGATGGACGGCGTACTTCCCGGCTCTCCCTTGCGCAGCCGGGTGCGGCGCATCTGGTGCAACCTGCTGCGGCACCGGCTGGAGCGCCACGCCGAGGTGGTGTTCCAGGAGCAGTATTACAACTCCCCCTGGTTCACGCAGGGCAACCGCGAGCTGTCGGCGCGGCTGGCGGCGAGCTTCCTGGCGCTGATGGAAGAAGGCCAGCAGCAGGAGATCTTCAAGCCCGTGCCGCTACCCCTGCTCACGGCCAGCGTGGTGGGCTCGGTGCGGGAGACCGCCAACCTGATACGCACACAGGTGCTGCCCGATGACGAGGCCGTGCGCCAGGCGGCCTTCGGCCTGTGCTGGGACGCCATCAAGGCCTGATCGCCTGGCGACGTCCCGAAAGTGAATACCCCCTGATATCCGCGGGCCACCTTATTTTGATAAAAACCGTGCTTTAAGCGAATATAAATTCGACAAGTGCTTCCCGTTTCCCCTGACTAACAACAACTGCAAGGAGTTCCACGATGCCCACCCTCAACATCAACGGCAAGGACACCGCCGTCAACGCCGACGGATCCACCCCCATACTCTGGGCCCTGCGCGACACGCTGGGCATGACGGGCACCAAGTTCGGCTGCGGCGCCGCGCTGTGCGGCGCCTGCACCGTGCACCTCAACGGTACGGCCATACGTTCCTGCATCACGCCGATTTCGGCCGCCGCCGGCCAGAAAATCACCACCATTGAAGCCGTGGCCACCGACCGCGTGGGCAAGGCGGTGCAGGACGCCTGGGTCAAGCACGACGTGGCGCAATGCGGCTACTGCCAGAGCGGCCAGGTGATGAGCGCCACGGCTTTGCTCAAAGCCAATGCCAAGCCCAGCGACGCCGACATCGACGGCGCCATGGCCGGCAACATCTGCCGCTGCGGCACCTATGTGCGCATTCGCGCGGCCATCAAAGACGCCGCTCAAACCCTGGCTTGAAGGAGAACACCATGTATTCCAATTCCACAGACACCTTCGACATCGCCTCGCAATTGCCAAAAGGCCTGCAGGCCCTCATGCAAAAAGCGCAAGCGGCTACCAAAAACATGGCAGATGCCGAGCTGCCGCGGCGCAGCTTCCTCAAGGTCGCGACTGCCGGCGGCTTTGCACTCGGGGCGTTTCCGCTGCTCTCAGAAGCGCAAACCATGGCGACGGCCGGGACACCCGCCGCATCCAGCCTCAAGCCGACCCAGCAGCCCTCGGCCTTTGTCCGCATCGACAAGGACGGCACGGTCACCGTCACCATCAACCGGCTCGACTTCGGGCAGGGCGTGCAGACCGGCCTGCCCATGATCCTGGCCGAGGAGCTTGACGCCGATTGGGCCCTGGTCAAAAGCCAGCACGGCAATGCCGACCCTGCCTATGTGGACCCGGCGTTCGGCATGCACCTTACGGGCGGCTCGGGCTCGATCAAGAACTCCTACACGCAGTACCGCGAACTCGGCGCGCGCACCCGCGCCATGCTGGTGTCCGCCGCCGCCGCGCAGTGGGGCGTCGATGCCGGCAGCCTGCGCACACAGCAGGGCGTGGTGGTCGGCCCAGGCGGCAAGCGCCTCACGTACGGCGAGCTGGCCGAAGCGGCCATGAAGCTGCCGGTGCCCGAAGCGGTCACGCTCAAGGACCCGAAGCAGTTCCGCATCATCGGCAAGCCCACGGGCCGGCTCGATGCGCGCGCCAAATCCACTGGCGGCCAGAGCTACGGCATCGACGTGCGCCTGCCCGGCATGCTSACGGCCGTGGTGGCGCATCCGCCGGTGTTCGCCGGCAAGCTCAAGTCGCTGGACGACAGCGCGGCCAAGGCCGTTCCCGGCGTGAAGGCCGTGCTGCGCGTGCCGCTGGACCGCGGCGGTGAGGGCGTGGCCGTTGTGGCCGACGGCTACTGGGCCGCCAAGCAGGGCCGCGATGCGCTCAAGGCCGAATGGGATACCAGCGGCGTCGAGAAGGTCGACAGCGCGCAGCAGCTCGCAAGCTACCGCGCGCTGGCGCAAAAAGCCGGTGCGCTCAAGTACAACGACAACATCGGCAAGCTGGCTTCGGCCCCTAAAAAAATCAGCGCCGAGTTTGTCTTCCCCTACCTGGCCCACGCGCCCATGGAGCCTTTGAACTGCACGGTGCAGCTCAGCGGACAGGGCGCGGATGCCAAGGCCGAACTCTGGCTGGGCACGCAGATGCCGGGCCTGGACGCGCTGGCCGCCTCCAAGGCACTGGGCGTGGCGCCGCAGAACGTCAAGGTGAATGTGCAGATGGCCGGCGGCGGTTTTGGCCGCCGCGCGATCGCCACCAGCGACTATGTTGTTGAGGCCTGCAACGTCGCCAGGGCCGCGCGCGGCGCCGGGCTGACGGCCGCGGTGCGCACGCTGTGGAGCCGCGAAGACGATATCAAGGGCGGCTACTACCGTCCCATGCATGTGCACCGCGCCGAGATCGGCTTCGACGACAAGGGCGAGATTCTGGGCTGGGACCACGTCATCGTCGGCCAGTCCATCGTCGGCGGCACGCCGTTTGAAGCCTTCATGGTCAAGGACGGCGTGGACGGCACCATGGTCGAAGGCATGAAAGAGCCTTACGAGATCCCGATGCGGCTGTCGGTGCACCACCCCAAGCTCAACGTGCCGGTGCTCTGGTGGCGCAGCGTGGGCTCCACCCACACGGCTTATGTGATGGAAACGCTGATCGATGAAGTCGCGCGCAGCTCGGGGCAGGACCCGGTGGCCTACCGCCTCAAGCAGTTCGGCACCAAACATCCGCGCCATACAGCCGCGTTGCAGATGGCGGTCGACAAGTCCGGCTACGGCAAACGCACGCTGGCCGCCGGCCGCGCCTGGGGCGTGGCGGTGCACGAATCCTTCAACACCGTGGTGGCCTATGTGGTCGAAGCCTCGGTCAAGGACAACACGCCGGTGCTGCACGGCATCACCGCGGGCGTGCACTGCAACCTCGCGATCAACCCGACCAGCATAGAGGCGCAGGTTCAGGGCGCGGCGCTGATGGGGCTGTCGATGTGCCTGCCGGGTGCGGCGATCACGCTGAAAGACGGCGTGGTGGAGCAAAGCAACTTCGGCGACTTCCCGGTGCCGCGCATCACCGACATGCCCACGGTGGCGGTGTTCATCGTGCCCAGCGCTGATGCGCCCACCGGCCTGGGCGAGCCCGGCCTGCCGCCGCTGGCCCCGGCCTTTGCCAACGCCATCGCCAAACTCACGGGAAAACCGGCGCCGCGCGAGCTGCCTTTTAAACTGGCGTGATGGACAAAGGCGTGGCGAGGGGCGACCCCACGGTGCTGGTGCTGGCCTCAGGCCGGGGGGAGCGCTTTGCCGCGTCGGGCGGTGGTACGCACAAGCTGCAGGCGCTGCTCGCTGGCAAGCCGGTGCTGCGCCACACCCTGGACGCCGTGGCCGCCAGCGGCCTGCCCTGGCACCTGGAGGATGCGGGCCACCCCGGCATGGGCGACTGCATCGCGGCCGCCGTGCGGGCCACGCCTGAAGCCTCGGGCTGGCTGGTCTTGCCGGGTGATCTGCCGCTGGTGCAGGCCGCCACGCTACGGGTGGTGGCCGATGCGCTGGCGCGGCATRCGGTGGTGGTGCCGACGTTCAAGGGCGTGCGCGGCCACCCGGTGGGGTTTTCGGCTGCGTGCCACGAGGCGCTGCTGGCATTGACGGGAAACCGGGGCGCGTCCCCGGTGGTCCAGGCGCAAGCCGCGCTTCAGTCCGTTGCGCTGCTCGACCTTGCAGACGAAGGCATCGTCACTGACATCGACACTCTGGAAGATTTGCAGCGAGCTGAAGCGCTGCTCGCGCGGCGCTGAGTTCTCTAGCTTAGCGCGATCACTGCGCAGGCCAGTCGTGGGCCGGAATTACCGGTGGGCTGTGTCTTGTAATCATCCGGGTCGCGATGCACGATCAGGCCCTTGCCCACGATGTTGTTCACGCCGCTACCGATGGCAATGGTTTTCGATTCAAAGCTGAACTTAGCCACACCCGACGCGTCGGCCTTCAAACTGGGGATGTCGCCGGCGTGGTGGGCCATGTCCGAATGGCTGCCGTGCGGCTGGCCGCCTGGGTTGAAGTGCCCGCCCGTGCTCATGCCGTCGCCGCTGGAGCAATCGCCTTTTTCATGCACATGAAAGCCGTGCTCGGCATTCGGCTTGAGGCCGCGAATCTCGCCCGAGACCAGCACCTTGTCACCGCTCTGGGTGAAGTTCACGGTGCCGGCCGCGCTGTTGCCTGTGGTGCTTTGCAGCTGTGCCACGGCGCGCGGGCCGCTCGTGGTGGATGCGCAGGCGCTGAGCACAAGGGCGGCGGCGAGTGTGGCCAGACGGTAGATCATGATGCGGTCTCCTGAAGGGTTGGCGGAAAAATGGAAAGGCCCACTGTAGGCCGCATGGCCTTCGCTGGCAAGACTCAAACGGTGCCTAGCCATTAACCAGCGCCAATAGCCTGCCCAGCGCATGGTCGTGGATGCCCAGGGTTTTCAGCTTGTCATAGGTGAGCTGCGCATATTCGCGTGTGGTGCCGTAGCGCCCGCAGGAGTCCGAAAAAATCCGCCGGTAGACGTCCTCGCTGAGCACGCCGGTGTGGCTGGGGCTGCGCTTGGACAGCGTGAAAGCCAGCGCCCGCAGGTCGCCCTGCGTGGTCTGGCAGCGCAGCCACTTGGGGTCGTAGACGCCGTTGGGCATCTCGCGCGCCCACAGGGCGGGCAGGGCGCCGGCGACCTGCGCGCGCGGGATGCGAAAGGCCATGCCCTTGCAGCTGCCGCCGGGCAGCAGGCCGAAGACCAAGCCAGGGCATTCCGGCGTGCCGCGGTTCACGCGGCTCCACATCTTCAGCGCGCGGTGGTAGCCGTGGATGGTGGCAAAACGCTCTTCCGCATGCTCGAACTCCGGGCGCCAGATCAGCGAGGCATAGGCGAAGATCCACAGGTCGTGCTTGCCGCCCCACTCGCGCATGACGGTCTCCAGCATATGGTCGGGGTTGCGGGGAACGGAAAGGCCGGGGCCGGCCAGTTGCTTTGCTGAATTTTCCACAGACGCACTTTACAATGGGCCGAGTTTTTGTGACGGGAGTCGGGCAATGTTTTCTCAGGACGATGAAGGCCRGCAGGGCCTGGTGTTGGCGGTCGTTCTTGGCCTGATTGTTTTTGTCATGACGCTGGTCATAGGCATCAGCCTGCACCGGCTGCACCGCGCCAAGCCTTCGGGCGCTCCGCCTGTTCCCGCCATCGCGGTCGCCGCGACGGCCCCCGCAACTGTGGCTTCGGCGCCTGCCGCTACCCCCGCAATCCTTCCCGACGTCGCCCAGGCCATCCAGGCTTCCCAGGCCTCACAAGCCGCTGCTGATGCCGCCAGCGTCAAGGTCGAGCAGAGCGTGGTGCGCTTTTATTTTGCTTCCGGCAATGCAGACCTGGCCGCCGGCGCGGTGGATGCCATGGCCGACCTGGTCAAGGCCGCCAAGGCGGGCGGCCGTACGCTGGTGATCTCGGGTTTTCATGACGCAACAGGCGACGCCGCAAAAAATGCGGCCCTGGCAAAACAACGCGCCTTGGCAGTCCGCGATGCACTCAAGGCCGCGGGTGTTCCCGAACGGCAGATCGAGCTGAAGAAACCCGAGCAGCTGACCGGGAGCAGCGATGCCGAGGCGCGCCGCGTTGAAATCTCGCTGCAATAAAAAGCCAGGCGCCCGGCGGGCGTAGTGCATCGCTGACAAGGGCAAGAGCAGGGAACCGACGTTGGGCCAGCCGCCCTGGCGGCAGACTGTGTTTGGTAACCGTACCGTAACCACATTCGCCTCAAAGGGGTCGGTAACCCGTTACCATAGAGTCAGTAATAAAGTTACATCGCCTCTCCGGCAGCCCCCGCCACCCAGACCTAAAGCTCCACCATGGCACTTCATCCCAAAGTCTCAGACATCACGGCCCGCATCGCCGCGCGCAGCCGCCCCACGCGCGAGGCTTATCTCGCGCAATTGCATGCGGCTTCCACGCGCGACCCCGGCATGGACC
>NZ_JBFUBY010000030.1:0-27899 GCF_056405515.1 Polaromonas sp. P1_G2 | reverse complement strand
CAAAAAAGGCAGGTAGGGTTGCAGTGCATCGAACATCCAGCGTTGGCGGGCGAATTTGGGTGTCGGCACATAATCGCGCCCCCGCATCACCAGCTTGCCTATGCCCGGCATGGTGGCCGTCAGTTCATCGGCCAGTGCCTTGAACGTCATGGAGTCTTCGCCGGTTGACACGTGATAGCAGTCATGCGCCAGTTCGTCCTTGAGCAGCATCTCGGCGAAAGCGCCGGCAATGTAGTCCACGGGCGCAAAATCGAGCCTGGCCAGCGGGTCGAGGGGAACGTCCCCGAGTTCGGCCATCACGGGAATCGACCACAGCATGTTGCGCGAGAGCTTGGCGTCGTCAATGCCGCGCGACAGCACAATGCCGGGGCGCAGGCTGACGAAGGGGTTGCCGCTGGCGCGTAACAGGGTTTCGGCATCGCGCTTGGACCGGATGTAGTCATTGGCATAGCCGGCGAAAGGCATGTCTTCGGTGATCACGCCGCGCGGTTCGGTGGTGACCGCGGCCGTGCCGACGAAAAAGCCGCGCTGCGAGGGGCGCAGATTTTTAAGGATGGCGGAAAAATGCTCGGCCGCCTTGAGATTGATAGGGTAAACCCCTGCGCCGGGCTTGAAGGAGGTGCTGGCTGCCGAGTGCAGGATCACGTCGGCGGACTGAAGCACGGCGGTGCTCAGGCCAAAATTGGGCTCGATGACATCGCCTGCCTCGGCGGATACCATGTCGGCGAACTCGGGTTTCCACAGAACGCTCTTTTTCAGGCGCTCCAGGAGGCGGTCACGGGCTTGGTTCGAATCGGCGGCGCGCACCACTGCGGTGCTGTAGACGCCGCGCGCGGCCAGAAGAAGCATTAACTCGCCGCCAATCAGGCCGGTTGCGCCCGAAAGCAGTACGCGTTTAGACATGTGAAGAAATGTAAAGCTAAGCCCGTAAGTATAAGCCAGCCCAGATGACAGGGCCGTAAAACCCCATTGGGTAAAACCGTCTAAATCCGCAAAAATCGCACGCTAGCCGGGCTTTTGCGGTGCCCTCGGGCCCGGCGGTTGTTTTTATTCGCCGGCCGGCGCGGGTGTGTCCGGCTTGGGCGCATCACCATGCTCGCCGCGCAACCGCCTGGTGGTGCGCCGGATGAAGTGCTCCAGGTCGTCGATATAGGTGAACACCGCCGGTACCACCAGCAGGCTGAGCACGGTGGAGGTGATCAGGCCGCCGATCACGGCAATCGACATCGGCGAGCGAAAGCTCGGGTCGGCCGCGCCGAAGCCCAGGGCGATCGGCATCATGCCGGCGCCCATGGCCAGCGTGGTCATGATGATGGGCCGCGCGCGCTTGTGGCAGGCGTCCAGCAGCGCGTCCCAGCGCGACATATTGTGGTCCCGCCGCGCCACGATGGCGTATTCCACCAGCAGGATGGAGTTCTTGGTGGCAATGCCCATGAGCATGACAAGGCCGATCAGCGAGGGCATGGAAAAGCTCTTTTGCGCGATCAGCAGGCCGACGAAGGCGCCGCCCAGGGACAACGGCAGGGCCGCCAGGATGGTCACCGGATGCAGGAAGTCCTTGAACAGCAGCACCAGCACGATGTAGATGCACAGCACGCCGGTCGCCATGGCCAGGATAAAGCTGCCAAACAATTCGCCCATCACTTCGGCATCGCCGATTTCAACCACTTTGACGCCCGCCGGCAGGTTCTTGATGGCCGGCAGCAGCTTCACGGCTTCGGTGATGTCGCCCAGGGCCCGGCCCGACAGTTCGATCTCGAATTTGACATTGCGCGAGCGGTCGTAGCGGTCTATGACGGCCGGCCCGCCGGTGACTTCCAGCGTGGCCACCTGCCCCAGCATGACCGGGCCGACGCCGGGCTTGACGCTGGGCACCGCCAGGCGCTCGAGCACGCTGAGGTCCTTGCGCGCCGCGTCGTCGAGCTTCACGACGATGGGCACCTGGCGCTGCGAGAGGTTGAGCTTGGACAGCGATTCCTCATAGTCACCCACGGTGGCGATGCGCAGCGTTTCGCCCATGGCGGCGCTGGTCACGCCCAGGTCGGCGGCGCGCGCGAAGTCCGGCTTGATGGCGATCTCGGGCCGCACCAGGCTGGCGCTCGATGAAATATTGCCCAGGCCGGGGATGGTGCGCAGGTCTTTTTCCACCGCCATCGCGGCGGTCTGCAGGGCATTGGCGTCCTCCGCCGTGAGCACCAGCATGTAGGCTTCGCCGGAGCCGCCCAGGCCGACCTTGCTGCGCACGCCGGGCAAGGACTCCAGCGCCGTGCGCATCTTGCTTTCGATGCCCTGCTTGCGCGGGCGCTCATTGCGCTCGTCGAGCAGCACGGTCAGCGTGGCCTTGCGGGTTTCGGCCGCGCCCTGCATGGCGAAGGGGTCGCCGCCGGCGGTGCCGCCGCCTATGGTGGTGTAAACGTTCTTGACGTGCTCGACCTTGCCGATGAGCTGGCGCGCATGCTCGGCCGAGGCCTTGGTCTGGGCCAGGGTGGCGCCGGGCGGCAGTTCCAGGTAGACCTGGGTCTGCGAGTTGTCGTCGGGCGGGATGAAACCCTTGGACAGCAGCGGGATCAAGGCCACCGAGCCGAAGAAGAACAGCGTGGCCAGGATCATGGTCTTCAGCCGGTGATGCAGGCACCAGGAGGCGGCGCGCATGTACCACCTCATCCATCCCGGGTCGGTGTGCGTGCCCACCACGGGCTTGAGGATGTAGGCCGCCATCATGGGCGTCAGCACCCGCGCCACCACCAGCGAGGCGAATACGGCCAGCGAGGCCGTCCAGCCAAACTGCTTGAAGAACTTGCCGGCCACGCCGCTCATGAAGGCGGTCGGCAGGAACACCGCTATCAGCGTGAAGGTGGTGGCCACCACGGCCAGGCCGATCTCGTCGGCGGCTTCCATGGCGGCTTCGTAGGGCGTTTTGCCCATGCGCAGGTGGCGCACGATGTTTTCCACCTCGACGATCGCGTCGTCCACCAGGATGCCTATCACCAGTGAGAGCGCCAGCAGCGTGATCACGTTGATGGAAAAACCCAGCATATGCATGCCGATGAAGGCCGGGATCACCGACAGCGGCAGCGCCACCGCGGAGACGAAAGTGGCGCGCCAGTCGCGCAGGAACAGCCACACCACCAGCACGGCCAGGATGCCGCCCTCATAGAGCAGGTGCATGGAGCCGTCGTATTCCTCCTGCACCGGCTTGACGAAATTGAAGGCTTCGACCAGTTCCACGTCGGGATGCTGCTGCTTCAGCTCGGCCAGCGCCGCCTGCACGGCCGCGCCCACCGCGACTTCACTTTCGCCGCGGCTGCGCGCGACCTCAAAGCCGACCACGGGCTTGCCGTCCAGCAGCGCTGCCGCGCGCGGTTCGGCGGTGGTGTCGGTCACGGTGGCGACCTGGTCCAGGCGTATGCGGCGGCCGTCGCTCAGTGCCAGCTCGATGCTGGCCAGTTCCGCGGCCGATTTCACCGTCGCCAGGGTGCGCATGGGTTGCTCGCTGCCGCCCAGGTCGGCGCGCCCGCCGGCGCTTTCCGTCTGCACCTGGCGCAACTGGCGCGAGATGTCGGATGCCGTGGCGCCCAGGGCCTGCAGCCGCGACGGGTCCAGCGCCACGCGCACTTCGCGCGACACGCCGCCCACGCGGTTGACCGCACCCACGCCGCGCACGGCCAGCAGCTTGCGAGAGATGTCGTTGTCGACAAACCAGGACAGCGCTTCGTCGTCCATGCGCGGCGAGCGGATGGTGAAGGCCAGCACCGGCTGCCCGGCAATGTCGATCTTGGAGACCACCGGCTCGCGCACGTCGGCGGGCAGGTCGCCGCGTACCTTGGACACCGCGGCGCGCACGTCATCCACGGCTTCCTGCACGGGTTTCTCGAGCCGGAATTCGGCGGTGATGGTCGCCCCACCGTCCTGTACCTTGGTATAGATGTGCTTGAGGCCCTGCACCGTGGCGATGGAGTTTTCCAGCTTGCGCGCCACTTCGGTTTCAAGCTGCGCGGGCGCCGCGCCCGGCAGCGAGGCCGTCACGGATACCGTCGGCAGGTCGATGTCGGGAAAGTTCTGTACCTTCATCGCCTTGAAGGACAGCATGCCGGCAAAGGTCAGCAGCACAAACAGCATGACCGCCGGAATCGGGTTCTTGATCGACCAGGAGGAGACATTCATGGCTTGCTCCTTACTTGCTGGCGGCCGGCGCCGGCTTGGCTGGGGCGGTGCCAGGCGTGGCGGGGACTGCATCGCTCACCCTGACCAGGTCTCCGTCGTTCAGGAAACCCGCGCCGCTGACGATGATGCGCGCGTCCGCGGCCAGGCCGGACGTGATCTCGATCCGGTCCCCGGCCAGCCGGCCGGTCTGCACCTTGAGCTGGCTGATGCGGTTGTCGGCGTTGAGCCGGAACAGGTAGTTGAAACCGTCGCGCACCACCAGTGCCGGCTGCGGCACGGTCAGCGCGGGCGTCTCGCCCAGCTCGAATTCTCCACGGGCAAACATGCCGGCCTTGGCCGGCGACGCCATGCCGGCGGAAACCGGCAGGTCCACATAGACCAGCGCCGCGCGGGTCTGCGGGTCCACGCTGGGGGCGATCATGCGCACCCGGCCCTTGAGCTCGGCCCCGCTGGCGGCCAGCACCCTGGCCGTCGTGCCGGCCTTGATGCGGCCCAGCTCGGCCGAGGTGACTTCCGCGCGCCACTCGAGGCGGCCGCCGCGTATCAGGCGGAACAGCTCGGTGCCCTGGGGCACCACCGAGCCGACGGTCGCGGTGCGGGCGGAGATCACACCGCTGTCGGGCGCCAGCACCTGGGTGTTCTTGCCGCGCAGCTGCTGCGCGTCGAGCACGGCTCTGGCCGCCTCGACACGCGCCTTGGCGGTCTGCTCGGCGGTGTTGTACTGGTTGATCTGCTGGTCGCTCAGCGCGCCGGAGCTGGCCAGGGTGCGCGCGCGCGCCGCGTTGTCGGCCGCGTCGGCCGCGGTGGCCTGTGCCTCGATCAGGCTGGCGCGGGCCTGCGCGGTATCCGCCAAGACGCTGTCGCCCGAGAACACGGCCAGCACCTGCCCGGCTTTGACCTGGTCGCCGACGTTGGCCTGCACCTGCACCAGCCGCAAGCCGTTGGATTCCGATCCGATCACCGCCTCCTGCCAGGCGGTGATGTTGCCGTTGGCGCTGAGCTTGACCGGCAGGCTCATTTGTTGCGGCAGCGCCGTGGCGACAGTCAGGGCCGGCTTGGCTTCGGGGTTGACATCGCCTTTGGCCTGCGACCTGGGGAGGAAGAAGGCGGCGCCGCCCGCAAGCAGTACGGCAGCGGCGATCAAGGCAATGGCAAAGGGGGTGGGCTTGAGTTTTGGCATGGTATGCAGGGGTTCTGTCATGGTGTCGGGTGATCGGGTTGCGGCCTCAGGGCGCGGTGATGGCGGCGGGCGTGAAGGGGGCGGAGACTTCCGAGGCCAGGGGCGGCACCGGCGGCTCGGTGGTGGTCCAGCCGCCGCCCAGTGCGCGGTACAGCGCGACCCAGGCGCTGCGGCGCTCGCGCTGCAGCGTCACCACATTGCTTTGCGCGGCCAGCAGCGTGCGGCGCGCGTCCTCGAGTTCGACCAGGCTGGCCAGCCCGCTCTTGTAGCGGGCTTCGGTGCCGGTGAAGGAGGCGCGGTAGCCCTGAGCGGCGACTCGCGCGTCCTCGTTGCGTTCGGCGGTGCTATGCAGCTTGACCAGCGCTTCCTCCACCTCCTGCACGGCCTTGCGCACGTTGGCGCGGTACTGGGCCGCGGCATCCTCGTAGCGCGCCTTGGCGGCTTCGACGTTGGCTTCGCTGGCGCCGCCGTCAAAGAGCGGAACCGTCAGCTGCAGCGGCCCCACCGTCCAGGTGTCGAAACGCTGTGTCGAAGCGCTGGTGCGGGACTTGGTGGTGAAGACCGAGCCGCTGAGGCTCAGCCTGGGAAAGCGTTGCGCGCGGGCGCTGCCCACTTCCAGGCGGGCCGCATCCACCTCGCGCGCCGCATTGAAGATGTCGGGCCGCTGGGCCAGCACCTCGGCGGGTACGCTGATCACCGGCGCCATGGACTCCTGTGTCAGGTCGACGGGCGCGCCGGCCAGTTTTTGCCGCAATGCGGGCTCGTTGATCGCGGTAAGCGCCACCAGCGCCTTGATGTCCAGGTCGCAAAGCGTGCGCTGCTGGATGGCGTTGCCGTGTCCTTCCGCGGCGCTGGCCCGGGCCMGCGCCGCGGTGGCGGGCGCCTGGAAGCCGGCCTTGGTGCTCAGGTCCGCGAGCCGCGAGGTTTCGGCCCGCGAGGCGGCGTCGGCGCGCGCGACCTCCAGCAGTTTTTCGCAGGCGCGCAGGCTGTAGTACTGCGTCGCGACTTCGGCGGCCATCGACACGCGGGCGGCATGCCAGGTCGCCTGGGCGCCTTCAAAGCGGTGCTGGTCGGCATCCCGGCTGGCCGCGTACTGGCCGAACAGGTCGATTTCCCAGGATGCCTGCAGGCCCGCCTCCAGGGTCGTGGCAATCGGCGGCACCGCACGGTTCACCGGCGCCGAGCGTCCGCGGCTCGCGCTGGCAACGGCATCCAGTGCGGGCAGCATCGCCGCATCCGAGGCCACGCGTGAAGCCCGCGCCTGCTCGATATTGGAGCGCGCCGTCGACACGCTGGGGCTGACCGCTTCCGCGGCCATGATCAACTCGACCAGCAAGGGGTCGTTTTGCTGCCCCCACCACCGGGACAGCCCGGCCAGGCTGCCGTCATGGGGCAAGGCCGAGGTGGTGCCCGGCGCCGCGGCGGGCAGGGGCGCTTGCCATTGCGTGGGAATGGGCGCGGCCGGCATGCGGTAGGGAGAAAGGTCGGTGGCGCACCCGGCCAGCAGCAGCGCGCAGGCGGCCAGAAGCCCCAGCGCCGGCAGGCGGGATGGCTTGCGCCGGAAATCAGGTTTTTTCATGGCTTGCGGTTTTCAGGCGCGGCGTACCGGCCGCGGGATGGTCGGGAAGGTGTTTTCGGCGCCCTGTTTCGACGGCGACCATGGCTTCAGCGTAAGCCACCAGGCTTTCGGCCCATTGCCCCACCGCGTCGGGCGCGCCGAACAGCTGCGGCCGGATTGCGTCCACCACCTCGCGGCTGATGAACATGTGGATCGCCAGCCCGGTGATGGAAAACGCCAGCCGATGCACCTCGTCGTCGGCTTTGGTGAGCCCCAGGTGGCGGCACAGCACCGTCACCAGGGCCGCGTGCGCGGGTTTGATGCCCTTGTCGATTTCTTCGGCCCAGAGCCCGGTGGGCTCCAGCATCTCGCGAAAGTGCAGCCGCGTCGAGAGCTGTACCAGTTCCCCCTGGCGCAAGGGCTCCAGGAAGCCCGAGAAAAACCCCTCCAGCGACTGGCGCAGCGTGAAGTGCGGCTGGTTGTACAGCGCGATGTCGTCGCGCGCGCTGCCCAGCGGCTCGGTGAACACAGCGCGGTAGAGCCCGGCCTTGTCGCCGAAGTAATAGCTGACGGCCGCCACGTTCGCACCTGCGGCCTGGGCGATGTCGCGTATCGAGGTCTTGGCAAAGCCTTTTTCGGAGAACAGGCGCAGCGCCGTGTGCAGCAGGTGTGTCCTGGCGTGGGCGCCGTCGGAACGCTGCTTGCGGGTTTCGCCTTCGGGGCCGGCGGCGCGCGAGGCTGTTTTGGGGCGAGGAACGGCATTCATGTGCCCGCATTAAAGCACATGAATCAAACAAATGATTGAATTAAATCAGTCGTTTGATTTGAAAGTGGAGATCCACAGCTGCCGGATGGCGTCGCACTCGGCCTGGAGCGCCGGCGGGCTGACCTGGGTCGGCTCCTCGTTGAGGCGCGCGTGGTGCTGGACGCGCCGCAATTCGCGGTAGGCCGCGGCGGCACGCTGGCCCACGCCGGCCGGCAACAGGCCGGCGGCTTCGGCGCGCTGCAGCAGGGAAATGTTGCCCACGTTGGCGATCAGCTCCGGATGCCGCGCGGACTCGGACAACACCAGGAATTGCACCGCGAACTCGGCGTCCACCATGCCGCCGGGGCTGTGCTTCACGTCGAATTTGTCGCCCCGCACTGGACGCGCGCTGCGCACCTTCTCGCGCATGGCGACAATTTCGCCGCGCAGCGCCACGGTGTCGCGCGGGGCCGTGATGACGGTCTCGCGCACCTGGTCGAAGCGCTGCCGCAGCGCATCGCCGCCGAGCACGCAGCGCGCGCGCGTCATGGCCTGGTGTTCCCAGGTCCAGGCGGTGTTGCTGCCGCGCTGCTGCTGGTAGCGGGTATAGGCCTCGAAGCTCGTGACCAGCAGGCCCGAATTGCCGTTGGGGCGCAGGGCCGTGTCGATCTCGAACAGGTCGCCTTCGCCGGTTTTGATGGTCAGCCAGTTGATCAGCTTGCGCACGAAGGCCGCATAGACCTCGGGGGCGCGCTCATCCTCGTCTTCGTAGACGAACACGATGTCCAGGTCGCTGCCGTAGCCCAGTTCCTTGCCGCCCAGCTTGCCGTAGGCAATGATGGCGAACTGCGGCGTCTCGCGGTGCCGGTTTTTCAGGCGCTGCCAGCACCAGCGGGTGGTGATGTCCAGCACGGCTTCGGCCAGCGCGCTCAGGTCGTCGGCCACCTGTTCGACCGTGAGCACGCCTTCGAGGTCGCGCGCCAGCGTGCGGAAGACCTCCGCGTGGTGGGCGCGGCGCAGCAGGTTCAGGCAGGTTTCCTCGTCGTCCTCGCCGGTGCTGCGCAGGGCCGCCAGCCGCTGTTCCACGTCGTGGGCGAAGGCCGCGCCGTCAAAGCGCTCCTTGAGCAGCTCGTCGCTGGCCAGCTCATCGATCACGCCGGGGTGCTGCAGCAAATAGCGCGCGGGCCACTTGGCCGCGCCCAGCAGGCGCAGCAGGCGCTCATGCACGGCCGGGCGTTCGAGCAGAAGCGCCAGGTAGCTCTCCCGCCTGAGCAGGGGCTCTATCCAGTCGATGATGCGCACCGCCGCTTCTTCGGTCACCGCGCCCTCGGCCAGCCAGGCCGCGGTGCGCTGCACCAGCCGCGTCAGGCGCGCGCGCGAATCCTCGCGCAGGGCCAGCACCCGGGGATGCTGGCGCCACAGTGCCAGGCGGGCGCGGAACTGCTCGGGCCATTGTTCGGAAAGCTGCTCCAGCAGGTCGTCGAGCTGTTGCGGCGGGGCCTTGGCCTTGCCGCCGCAGCCTTTGCAGTCGGGTTTGCCGCCCAGCAGCTTGTCGAACTCGCCGGCCACCAGTTCGCGGTGCGCGTCGAGTTCGCTGAGGAAGGGGCAGCAGTTGCCGTAGCCCAGCGTGTCCGCGATCCAGGCCAGGTCGTCGTCGCGTGTCGGCAGCACATGGGTCTGCTGGTCGTCCAGGTACTGGATGCGGTGCTCCACCCGGCGCAGGAAATCGTAGGCCCGCGCCAGCGCGTCGGCGGTTTCCTGCGGCATCAGGCCCGCGCGGGCCACGCGCTGCAGGGCGTCGACGGTGGGGCGGGTGCGCAGTTCCGGAAACTGCCCGCCGCGTACCACCTGCAGCAGCTGCACGGTGAATTCAATTTCGCGTATGCCGCCGCGCGACATCTTGACGTCATTGGCGCGCTCGGGATGGCCGGCGCAGCGCTTGGCCGCGTGCTCGCGGATCTGCCGGTGCAGGGTGCGCAGCGCGTCGAACACGTTGTAGTCCAGGTAGCGCCGGAACACGAAGGGCAGCACCGAGCCGCGCAGGGCCTGGGCGGAGCCGCTCTGTATGCATTCCAGCGGCGCCACCACCCGGCTCTTGAGCCAGGCAAAGCGCTCCCATTCGCGGCCCTGCGCCTGGAAATATTCCTCCAGCGCGCTGAGTGAGACGGCGGCCGGCCCGGAATTGCCGTTGGGCCTGAGCGCCAGGTCCACCCGGAATACAAAGCCGTGCTCGGTGGCGTCGCCGATCAGGCTGAAGACGGCCTTGACCTGGTGCGCGAAATATTCGTGGTTCGATATCTGGCCGCGCCCGTCGGCGCGCCCGGCGGTTTCGCCGTCGTGGTCGTAGACGTAGATCAGGTCGATGTCGCTGGAGACATTGAGTTCGCGCGCCCCCAGCTTGCCCATGCCGACCACCCACATCCGGGCGCGCTCCGGGCCGGGGCCCTGCGGTGCGCCGTGCTGCGCATCGAGCATGCGGGCCGAATCCCGCATCGCGACATCCAGCGCCAGCTCCGCCAGTTCAGTCATGGCGCAGGTCACGACCTTCAATGGCGCCTGATCTTCGCAGGTGCCGTCGCAGTCCAGCACCACCAGCCTTTCCATGACCAGCTGGCGCAGCACGCGCAGGGCGGCGCCGGTTTCCAGGCCCTGCGCCAGCAGCGCGTCCAGGGCGAGTTGCATGCCCGCGCGCACCGGCGCACCGGGAGGCAACAGCGGCAGCAATTCTGCATAGCGGCGGCGAACACGTTGGACGAAGCGGGAATAGCCCGACGCGCCCGGTGCAGCCGGTCCGGCGGCGGAAGGAGAGTCAGGGCTGGCGGTCAGAGCAACGGTCATCACACTACTTCACAAAACTTCATGGTCCCCCGCCGGGCGCATACCGGCCCCGGCGGTCATAATTCTCAAGTCAATGGAGCCAACGATTCCCAGCCTGTCCACCCTGCCGCCGCGCCGCCTGCATTGGCTTGCCCTCATCCTGCGCGTCCTGTTGTGGCTTGTCGCCGCTGCCTGGCTGCTCTTTGGCCTGAGCTGGTTCGTGCTGCATGGCTGGATTGTGCCGCGAATCGGCGAATTCCGTCCGCGCCTGGAAATAGAGGCCAGCAAGGCCCTGGGGGTGCCTGTGCGCATTGGTGAAATCACCGCGCACACCCAGGGGATGATCCCGTCCTTCGAGTTGCGCGACGTCACCCTGCTGGATGCGCAGGGCCGTGAAGCCCTGAGGCTGCCGCGCGTGCTCGGCGCCCTGTCGCCCTCTTCCATCTGGGGGCTGGGTTTCGAGCAGATCTCCATCGACAAGCCCGAGCTGGACATCCGCCGCGCCGCGAACGGAAAAATCTATGTGGGCGGCCTGGACGTCTCGCAGGACCGGGCGGGCGGCGAGAGCGCCGCGGCCGACTGGTTCTTCTCGCAAACCGAATTTGTCATGCGCGGCGGCACCGTGCGCTGGACCGACGAATTGCAAGGCGCGCCGCCGCTGGCGCTCACGCAGGTCGATTGGGTCATGCGCAACGCGCACCGTCGGCACCTGCTGCGCCTGGACGCCACGCCGCCGGCCGAATGGGGTGACCGCTTCAGCGTCAGGGGCATATTCCGCCAATCCTTGCTCTCCGGCAGCGCCGGCGATTTCGACGCCTGGACCGGACAGCTGTTCGCCGAGTTCGCCCGCGTCGATGCGTCCCGCGTCCGGCAGTACGTCAACATGGACACGCTGGGCGTGGAGCTGGCGCGCGGCAACGGCGCGCTGCGCGCCTGGGCCGACGTGAGCAAGGGCCGGATCACCGGCGGGACGGCCGACGTGGCGCTGCAGGACGTAGATGCCCGCTTCGGCGCCAAGCTCCAGCCGCTGGCTTTCGAATCCGTCGCGGGGCGCATAGGCGGCAGCCAGCGCGCCAACGGCTTCGACTTCAACACCGAGGGCCTGCGTTTTCGCACCCGTGACGGCCTGCAGTGGCCGGGCGGCAATGTGGCCCTGGTGCACACCGGCGACGAGGCCGGCGTGCCGCAGCACACGGAACTCAAGGCCGACAAGCTGGACCTGGCCGCGCTCGCGCAGATCGCCAACCGCCTGCCGCTGGATGCCGCCACGCACGGCTTCATCACGTCCTTCGCGCCCAAGGGGCTGGTAGAGGCCGTCGAGGCGCGCTGGCAGGGGACCATGGCCGCGCCCAGCAGCTATGCCGCGAAAGGCCGGGTCGCGGGCCTGAGCGTTGCCGCGCTGCCGCCGCCGCCGGCCCCGGCTTCGGCGCCCACGGCAGGCGCCCCGGCGCATCCGAAGCCCGGCAGGCCGGGCATCAGCGGCGCCGCGATCGACTTTGACCTCACGCAGGACGGCGGGCAGGCCAAGGTGAGGATCACCAACGGCGCGCTCGACCTGCCCGGCGTCTTTGAAGACTCGCTGGTGCCCTTCGACCAACTGGCGGTCGATGCCCAATGGAAATTCTCGGGCCGGAAAATCGAGGCGCAGCTGCGCAACCTGCAGTTCGCCAACGCGGATGCCCAGGGCGAGGCGCAGGTCAGCTGGCGCACCCAGGACGCGGCCGGCCCGGCGCTCGTCGCGGGCGCGCCGGACCAGCGCTTCCCCGGTGTGCTCGATTTGCAGGGCAGCCTGAGCCGGGGTGACGGCACACGTGTGCACCGCTACCTGCCGCTGGTGCTGCCCGACCCCGTACGCCACTATGTGCGCGATGCGGTGGTGCAGGGCCAGGTCAGCGACGTGAAGTTCAAGGTCAAGGGCCCGCTCGAGCACCTGCCCTTTGCCAACCCCGCGCAAGGGGACTTCCGGGTGTCCGCCAAAATCCGCAACGGTCATTTCGCCTATGTGCCCAAGACCATACAGCCGGCCGGTGCGGCGCCGTGGCCGGCCCTGACCGAGCTGGGCGGTGAACTGGTCTTCAACCGCGCGGCGCTTGAAGTGAACGGCGCCAGCGGCAAGGTTGCGGGCCTGCCGGGCCTGCAACTGGTCAAGGGCGAGGCGCGCATTCCGGACCTGACCCACAACTCGACGGTCAATGTGAACGTCGACCTCAAGGGCGCGCTGGCCGACGCCCTGGGTTTCGTCAACCAGTCGCCGGTGGGCGGCATGACCAGCCACGCGCTGGCTGCGGCTACCGCCACCGGCACGGGCGACTACCGCTTCCGCCTGGAATTGCCCATCCATTCGATCGACAAGTCCCGCGTCGAAGGGACTGTCACGCTGCCCGGCAACGACGTGCAGTTCTCGGCAGCTGTGCCCATGTTGTCGAAACTCAAGGGCGTGGTCAACGTGAGCGAAAAGGGCTTTTCCGTCGCCGGCGGCCAGGCAAAACTGCTGGGCGGCGATGTGCGTTTTGACGGCGGCCTGCGCTCGCAGCCACGCGCCACGGGCGGCGGCGAGACCGAAACCGTCACGACCTTCAAGGCGCAAGGCAGCGTCACCGCGGAAGGCTTACGCCAAGCCAGGGAACTGGGCCCGCTCGCGCGCATGGCGCAAAACGCCAGCGGCAGCACGGCCTACACGGCGACGCTCGGGTTTCGCCGCGGCATGCCGGAACTGACCGTCGCCAGCAACCTGCAGGGCATGGCGCTGAGCCTGCCCGCGCCCCTGAGCAAAACCGCCGATGCGGCCTTGCCGCTGCGTTTTGAAAACGCCCTGCTGCAGGCCTCCATGGCTCCCGGGCAGAAGCTGGAAGACCAGATGTCGATCTCGGTGGGGCGCACGGCCTCCATCGTCTATGTACGCGACCTGAGCGGCACCGAACCGCGCGTGTTGCGCGGCGGCATCGCCGTGGGGCTGGAGCCGGGCGAGACCGCGCCGCTGCAGGAGGCCGGCGTGGCGGCCAACATCAACCTGGCCCATGTGGACCTCGACGCCTGGCAGAAGCTGCTGGGCGACTCGACGGTCGGCGGCACGCTGCAGGCGGCTCCGCCGGCGGCGTCCGCCGCGCTCAATCGCGCCGCCGCGACTGCCGCCATGAGCTATCTGCCGACCACCATGGCCATACGCGCCAAAGAGCTGGTGGTGGAAGGACGCAAGCTCAACAACGTGGTGGTGGGCGGCTCGCGTGAGGGCCTGACCTGGCGCGCCAACATCGACGCGACCGAACTCAATGGCTATGTGGAATTCCGCCAGCCCGGCGGCATAGGCGCCGGGCGCGTCTATGCGCGGCTCTCACGCCTGAGCCTGGAGCCCGGCACCGCCAACGACGTGGAGGCCATCCTGAACGAGCAGCCCTCCAGCATCCCGGCCCTGGACATCGTGGTGGAAGACCTGGAGCTGCGCGGCAAGAAGCTGGGCCGGGTCGAGATCGAGGCCGTCAACCGCGGCGCGTCGGCCGCAGCGCGCGAGGGTGTGCGCGAATGGCGGCTGAACAAACTCAACGTGATCCTTCCCGAAGCCGTGCTGACCGCCAACGGCAACTGGGTGGCGCTGAATGCACAGGGCGCCGCCGCGGCGGGCGCCAACCGCGCCGCCGCGCGCACGGCCGCCGAACGCCGCCGCACGGTGATGAACTTCAAGCTGGAGATCTCCGACTCGGGGGCGCTGCTCAAGCGCTTCGGCATGGGCGAGGTGATCCGCCGCGGCAAGGGCAAGCTCGAAGGCCAGGTGGCCTGGGTGGGCTCACCCCTGAGCTTTGACTACCCGTCCATGAGCGGGCAGTTCAACGTCAACGTCGAGTCGGGGCAGTTCGTCAAGGCCGACCCGGGCATCGCCAAGCTGCTGGGCGTGCTGAGCCTGCAGTCCCTGCCCCGGCGGCTGGCGCTGGATTTCCGTGATGTTTTTTCCGAGGGCTTCGCCTTCGACTTCGTCCGCGGCGACGTCAACATCAACCAGGGCGTGGCCTACACCAACAACCTGCAGATGCGCGGCGTCAACGCCGCCGTGCTCATGGAAGGCTCGGCTGACATCGCCAAGGAAACGCAGGACATCAAGGTCGTGGTGGTGCCGGAAATCAACGCCGGCACGGCCTCGCTGATCGCCACCGCCATCAACCCCGCCATCGGCCTGGGCAGCTTCCTGGCGCAGATGTTTTTACGCCGGCCCCTGATGCAGGCGGCCACCCAGGAGTTCCACATCGACGGCACCTGGTCCGACCCTCGGGTCACCAAGCTGGACCGCAAGGCCCAGGCCGACAACAAGCCCAGCCAGGCTTCCACGGAGACACGCTGACCATGAAAGTAGCCGCTATCCAAATGGTGTCGGGCACCCGCATCGAGGACAACCTCGAAGTGGCGCACCAGCTGCTCGGGCAGGCCGCGGCGCAGGGCGCCGAACTGGCGGTGCTGCCCGAGTATTTCTGCATCATGGGCCGCAAGGACACCGACAAGCTGCAGTTCCAGGAGACGCCCGGCCAGGGCCCTCTCCAGGATTTCCTGAGCCGGTCGGCGCGCGAACTCGGGCTCTGGATTGTCGGCGGCACCTTGCCCATGGCCACGGCCGACCCCGGCCGCGCCCGCAACTGCTCGCTGGCCTATGCGCCCTCGGGCGAATGCGCGGCCCGCTACGACAAGATCCACCTGTTTCGCTTCGCCCAGGGCCAGGAAGACTACGACGAAAGGCGCGTGCTGGAGCCCGGCACGCAGCCCGTGCGCTTCGAGCTGGCATCGCGCGACGGCCATGTTTACACCATAGGCATGAGCGTCTGCTACGACCTGCGCTTTCCCGAGCTCTACCGCGCCCTGAAGGCCGACGTGCTGCTGGTGCCCAGCGCCTTTACTTACACCACCGGCCAGGCGCACTGGGAAGTGCTGCTGCGCGCGCGGGCCATCGAGAACCAGGCCTATGTGCTGGCGGCGGCCCAGGGCGGCATCCACGAAAACGGGCGCCACACCTGGGGCCACACCATGGCCATCGATCCCTGGGGCCAGATCCTGGCCGGGCGCGAGGAGGGTGCGGGGGTGGTGATGGYCGAAGTTCTGGCCGCCAACCTGCAGGGCGTGCGCGACCGCCTGCCGGCCTTGCGCCACTGCGTCCTGTGAGGAGCCGCAGGGCGTGAAGTTTCCGCGCGTCAACGTGAGCCGGGCCAGCCGGCGCTGGTCGCTGTGGGCCCTGTTGCTGGTGCTGGTCGCGGCCTTGCTCGGCATCCTGGTATGGCTGGCGGGGCGTTACGAATCCAGCATGGTGCAAAGCCGGCTCGAGCACGACGCCGCCGAAACCGTCACCGACATCCGTTCGGGCCTCACGCGCAACATCCAGACCTTCCAGGCGCTGCAGTCCGGCGAACGCTCCCCCGGCGCATGGCATGCGCCGGCCGCCGAAGTGCTGCGCGAGCACCGCGAGATCATGCGGCTCGAGTGGCGCGGCGAGTCGCTGGACGTGCTGGCCTTTGTCGAAACGCCCTACCGCAGTTCGGTGTTCGAACGGCTCGGCAGGGCCGGCATGCAGGCCGACGTGGGCTTGACCTGCACCACCGCCCGGCGCCTGAGCGGTGCGGCTTACTCCACCAGCTATTTCATGCCGCAGCGCGACGGCCTGGGCCTGGAGGTGCTGGACATGTGCCTGCCCATCGTGGTGTCCGGCCGCCTCACGGGCTATACGGTCGCCACCTATTCTCTGCAGGACATCCTGGGCGAACTGGTGGGCCGGCAGCTGGCGCGCGGCGTCGGCCTGTCCTTCACCGAGGCCGACGGCACGCGGCTGGCGCTGCACGGTGTGCCCTCGCGCGGCAACCGCATCTACATCGCGCAGCAACTGCTCGATTTGCCGGGCAACACGCTGGTGGTCCGGATGGAAAGCCGGCTGGGCACGCCGGCCCTGTTCCCCAATGTGCTGACGGCGCTGGTAACCGCCATGTCGCTGGCGTTGATGGCGGTGCTTTTCCTGCTGGCCAGGGACATGCGGCGGCGCCTCAAGGTCGAGCACGACCTGGGCGAGGCGCTGGCCTTTCGCAAGGCCATGGAAGACTCGGTGCTGACAGGCCTGCGCGCGCGCGACCTGCAGGGCCGCATCACCTATGTGAACCCGGCGTTTTGCAAGATGGTGGGCGTGGAGGCCAAGGATTTGCTGAACCAGAGCTTTCCTTCGCCCTACTGGCCGCCGGAACTCGCCGGCGTCTACCAGCAGCGCCAGGAAATCCGGCTGGCGGGCAGCAACCTGCCGCGCGAAGGCCATGAATCGGTCTTCATGCGGCGCGACGGCACGCGCTTTCCGGTGCTGATCATGGAGGCACCGCTGATCAACGCGGTGGGCAAGCACACCGGCTGGATGAGCGCCATCCTCGACGTGAGCGAGCAGCGCCGCGTCGAGGAACTCTCGCGCGCCAGCCAGGACCGCCTGCAGGCCACGGCCAGGCTGGCCATGGTGGGTGAAATGGCCTCGCTGCTGAGCCACGAGCTCAACCAGCCGCTGGCGGCGATTTCCAGCTACGCCACCGGCTCGCTCAACCTGCTGCAGGAGGAAACCGGCGCCGAGCGGGTGCGCGCGGCCGCCCCGACGCCAGCGCCTTTGTCCGAAGACCTGCAGCTGGCCATGCGCCGCATCGCCGAGCAGGCCGAGCGCGCCGGCAAGGTCATCAAGAGCGTGCACGACTTCGTGCGCCGGCGCGACCAGGTGCGCGAGGCGGTGCCGCCGCGCGCGCTGCTCGACGCCATCATGCCGCTGGTGAGCCTGCAGGCCCGCAAGCTCGGCGTGCGCGTCGTGATCGAGGTCGACCCGGCCTGCGAGCCCGTGCTGTGCGACCGCACCATGGTCGAGCAGGTGCTGCTCAACCTCTCGCGCAACGGCATGCAGGCCATGCAGGGGCCGCCGGAGGGCGCGCAGCCCGCCGGCGGCGGGGCGCCGGCCGAAAAGGTGCTGACCCTGCGCATACGCCCCGCCGCTTCCAACGCGCACAGCCGCTGGGTCGAGTTCGCCGTGATCGACCGCGGCGAGGGCATTGCCGGGGATGTCGCGGAGCGCCTCTTCACGCCTTTTTTCACCACCAAGGAGGAGGGCATGGGCCTGGGGCTCAGCCTGTGCCGCACCGTGATAGAACAGCACGGCGGTTTCCTCGGATTTGAAGCGGCCGAACCGCAGGGTACGATTTTCAGTTTCACCCTGCCCGCGGCGCCGGCCCGGGACGGCGAATCACCGCAAGCCTGAAGGACAGCCATGGAACCGATTCACAATGCCACCGTCTACATCGTCGACGACGACGCCAGCGTGCGCGACGCGCTGGCCTGGCTGCTGCGCTCACGCCGCCTGCTGAGCGAGACCTTCGACAGCGCCGAGGCCTTCGACGCCCGGGTGTCAAAGGGCTTCGAAGTGCGCTCGCCCTCCTGCGTGCTGCTGGACGTGCGCATGGCGGGCCTGAGCGGCCTGGCCATGTTTGAAAAGCTCATTGGTTACGGCTTGTTGCCGACGCTGCCGGTGATTTTCCTCACGGGCCATGCCGACGTTCCCACGGCCGTCGATGCCGTCAAGCGCGGCGCCTTTGATTTTTGCGAAAAACCGTTTTCGGACAACGCGCTGGTGGACCGCATCGAGCAGGCGCTCAACCATTCCGCCGCGGCGCTGGCGCAGCACAGCCAGTCCACCGGCCTGCAGGCGCGCATCGACGGCCTCACCGACCGCGAGCGCGACGTGATGCGCCTGGTGGTGGGCGGCCTGCCCAACAAGCTGGTCGCGGACCAGCTGGACATCAGCGTGCGCACGGTGGAGGTTCACCGGGCGCGGGTGTTTGACAAAATGGGTGTCAAATCGGCGGTGGAACTCGCCAACCTGCTGCGCAACCTGTAGCGCCGGAGGCCGCTTACTTCTTGTCGGATTCCAGGCCGGGCGCCGGCGGTTCCGGCTCCTTCAGTTCACCGTTCTTGCGGCCCGAGAACATCGTCCACCACACAATGAACACCAGCAGCAGCAACGCCCCCAGGGCTTCCAGCAAAAGTAAGGCCATGACATTTCCTTGGATACCGTCGATACGCGCCGTGCATGAAAAACGCTCCATGCGGCTTGGGACGATTATCGCCATCACGGCCTTTCTGGCCTCTTGCGCCAGCCCGCCGCTGCCGCCCTCGTCGGCGCCGGCGGGGGAGCCTGCCGCGGCCGGCAGCCGTACCGGCGATTCCGGCCCCTTGCCCGCGCCCTTGGTGCAGGGCAAAAGCCGCTGGGTGGCGGTCCGCTGGGCCGAGCTGCCGGGCTTTGAAGAAGACGCGCTGTTCGAGGCCTGGAACGCCTGGCTCAAGAGCTGCGAGCGGCCGGGCCCTGTCTTCGCGCCCCTGTGCGCCGAGGTGCGCCGCCTGAGCATCGCCTCGGCCGACGCACAGCGCAACTGGATGGTGAGCCGGCTGCAGCCCTATCGCGTCGAAAGCCTGCAGGGGGCGGCCGACGGGCTGCTGACCAGTTATTACGAGCCCGTGCTCAAGGCCAGCCGCCAGGCCGGCGCGGGCTACGAGGTGCCGCTGTACCGTCCGCCGGCCTCGCTGGCCAGCCGCAAGCCGTGGTTCTCGCGGCAGGAGATCGACACCTCCCCCGAAGCGAAGTCGGCGCTGCGTGGCCGCGAGATCGCCTGGCTGGCCGATCCGGTCGAGGCGATGTCGCTGCACATCCAGGGTTCGGGCCGGCTCAGCCTGACCGAGCCCGACGGCTCGCAGCGCATGGTGCGCGTGGCCTATGCCGGTTCCAACGAGCAGCCCTTTCGCAGCGTCACCCAATGGCTGCTGGACCAGGGCGAAGGCCGCATGACCGCGCCCTGGATCGAGTCCACCAAGGCCTGGGCCGCGAAAAATCCGCCACAACGCGTGCAGCAGATGCTCTGGAGCAACCCGCGCTATACATTCTTTCAGGAGCAGCCCCTGAGCGAACTCGACACAGCCTTCGGCCCCAAGGGCGCGCAGGGCGTGGCGCTCACGCCGGGACGCTCCATCGCGGTCGACCCGGGCAGCATTCCCTACGGCACACCGGTGTGGCTGGCCTCTCGCGGCGCGGCGGGCAGCCTGCAAAAACTGGTGCTGGCGCAGGACACCGGCAGCGCCATCGTGGGTGCGGTGAGGGCCGACTATTTCGCCGGCACCGGACCCGAGGCCGGCCAGTTCGCCGCGCGCATGAACCAGCCGCTGCGGCTGTGGGTGCTCTGGCCCCGCTGAACCCTTCTTCAGGAGTCATCATGAACAAGGCAAGGAATACCTTTGCGGCGCTGTTGGCGATGGCGGCATTGGGCGGCTGCGCCGGCGGCAACTGGCAGGATGCGGGCCCGCTGTACCGCTGCGAGCACGGCATCGAGTTTCGCGCCAGGTTCATCGATGACACGGCGGTGCTGGAAGGCTCAGGCGGACGTGACCTGCTCCAGCGCGACGCCGGCGGCGAAGGGCCGCGCCAGACGGTGTACAGCAACCCGCGCATGCGCGCCGAATTCGGCCTGGGCGCCAGCGGTCGTGAAGCGGTGTTGCGCTATCCCTTGCTGCCTTTGGTGGCGCGCTGCGTGCGCTGCGCGACTGACCTTCCCCGAATTTCCCGAGCCGAAGCCGCTCACAAAGCCCAGCGAAGCGGTCCTGGCTAGGCGCGTCGCCGCAGACAGTACACCAGTACGGCAAGGCGGCGCAACAACGCCAGGAGGGGTTTTTGAGTGGCTTTTAACGTACCGAGAGGCGGACTTCCACGCGCATCCCGTCGCGACGGGTCGATTGCCGGCTGTCGGCGATGCCGCTGCTGTTGCCGGCGCTCGCGTCGTCGGACTCGGCCACGGTGACCCATTCCCCGAGGCGCACGCTCAGCGAGGTGCTGGTGGACGATGAGGACAAGGGCGCCGTCGGCGACGAGCCTGTGCGGCTGGCTTGTCCGGCGGCCAGTTCGAGCTCCACGCTGTCGCCGCCGTACCAGAGGGGCCGTGCCGAAAAGCCGCTGTTGGCATCGATGAACACGGTGGCGGCCTGGCGCCCCTGCACCAGCCGCAGCGGCTGGCTGTTGCCCAGGTTGATGTTGGCGGGTCGGCCGTTGAGTACCAGCACCCGTTGCACCAGGTCGCGTGTGTCGCTACGCTGGCTGTCCTGGGCCGTGATGTGGGCGTTCGCGCCCGAACGTCCCGGTTGCAGGACGATACCGCCCTGTGCGCCCAAGGCGCTCTGGGAGCGCAGGCTGCTGCCGGCCTGCCGAACTTCAATTTGCAGGTTGCGCATGGGCAGCGCTTCAGGGCTTGAATTGGCCGATGGCTGCGCCATGAGCCAGGCGGGGGCGAACATGGATGGCAGCAGGCACAGGGCGCAAACGGCGTTTCGGAATTTCGTCATGGAGATCTCCAGGGCAGGCGAACCAAGGGGAGAGAGCAGAGCCCCCCATATAAAGTGCTTGTTCCGGTCAAGGCAAGCTAACATGGTACTGAAGTCAGTTGCCCGACCGCCGTCTCACGCCTCAGAGGGTGTGAGCGCCGTGATTAAATCCGTGTTCCCATGAACCCCAAAACAAAAGTTATCGCCTGGATTTTTGGCATTGTTGCCGCGTACGCCGCCAGCGTCGGCCTCGGTGCTTATCGCATCGCTTCGGCGGATATGTTTCCGATGGCGAAGAACGGTTTGGCCGCATACCTGGTTGCCACGGGGTCACGTGAAGCCAACAAGCCGATTCACTTTAAATGGTGGTCTTCCTGGTATTTCAAAAACAGCGCCTCGGACGGGTGGGCCCAATTTTTACTTTGCACCTCTTCGGCCGACTGTCATTCCATCATTGCCTATGTGGACCTCGGCAGGTGGCAAATCAATGTTGACGGCAATAAAGTGAACACGGACAAGTGGATAGTTCTGCCCAGCGGCAACCTGGTGAACGCCGAAAAAYCGCCCTCGAAATGAAGGCCTGAGCGCGGGTTCGAGCATTCCCAGGTTTCCCGGGGCTGCTTTGGAGAGCGTTGCCGGCCTGCGGACTAGCTTAAATGCCCGAGCGGCAGCGCGCTGCTGGCTTTGACCTCGCCCAGTGAAAAACTGGTGTGCAGGTCCTTCACATTGGGCAGGTTGATCAGGTTTTGCAGCGCGAACTTGCTGAAGGCCTCCAGGTCCTGTGCCACCACCTGCAGTTCAAAGGTGCCGGTGCCGCTGATGTAGTGGCAGGAGACGATCTCCGGCAGCTTCTTGATGGCCTCCTCGAGCTGGCGCGTGGCGTCGCCGCTGTTGCGGTCGGCGTCCAGCCGCACAAAAGCCAGCACGCCCAGCCCGATCTTGTGGCGGTTGATCTCGGCCCGGTAGCCGGTGATGAAACCGCTTTCTTCCAGCGCCCGCACACGCCGCCAGCAGGGCGCGGCCGACAGGCCCACACGCGAAGCCAGCTCGGTGTTCGTCAGGCGCGCATCCAGCTGCAACTCATTCAGGATTGCGATGTCAAACTTATCTCGCGCCCCTACCTGAACACATCCGCAAGGCCCTGGAGACCGTCACCCTCGACGAAAACTCGCGAAGCGGGTTTCGCCGAAGGCATAAGTATTCAGGCGGCGAAGCCGGCTGTGCTGTATTTGTCGTCGAGTTTGTTCGCATGGGAGATGCAGCATGAACGCCCCACTTCCCGAGCACATCCGCAGGGCGCTGGAAACCGTCACGCTCGACGACAAATACAGCTTAGGCCGCGGCCGTGCTTTCATGAGCGGAGTCCAGGCGTTGGTCCGCCTGCCCATGCTGCAGCGCACGCGCGATGCCATGGAAGGCCTGAACACGGCGGGTTTTGTCAGCGGCTACCGCGGCTCGCCGCTGGGCGGCTATGACCAGGCGCTGTGGGCCGCGAAAAAGCACCTGGCCGCGCAGAACATCGTGTTCCAGCCCGGCGTCAATGAGGAACTAGGGGCCACTGCCGTCTGGGGCACGCAGCAGCTGGACCTGTACCCGCAAAGCAAGAAATTCGACGGCGTGTTCGGCATCTGGTACGGCAAGGGCCCGGGTGTGGACCGCTGTTCGGACGTCTTCAAGCACGCCAACATGGCCGGCACCGCCAAACACGGCGGCGTGATCGCCATCGCCGGCGACGACCACGTCTCCAAAAGCTCCACCGCCGCCCACCAGAGCGACCACATTTTCAAGGCCTGCGGCCTGCCGGTGTTCTTCCCGTCGAATGTGCAGGACATCCTGGACATGGGGCTGCACGCCTTCGCCATGAGCCGTTTTTCGGGTGTCTGGTCGGGCATGAAAACCATCCAGGAAGTCGTGGAGTCCTCGAGCTCCATCCTGGTCGACCCGGACCGCGTGAAGATCATCATCCCCGAAGACTTCGAGATGCCGCCCGGCGGCCTGCACATCCGCTGGCCCGACGCGCCGCTGGAGCAGGAAGCGCGGCTGATGGACTACAAATGGTATGCCGCGCTGGCCTACATCCGCGCCAACAAGCTTAATTACAACGTCATCGCCGGTCCCAAGGACCGCTTCGGCCTGATCGCCAGCGGCAAGGCCWTCAACGACACGCRGCAGGCGCTGGCCGACCTGGGGCTTGATGAAGAGACCTGCCACCAGTTGGGCATTCGCCTGCACAAGGTCAACGTGGTCTGGCCGCTGGAGGCCACCATCACGCGCGACTTCGCCGAAGGCCTGCAGGAAATCCTGGTGGTGGAAGAAAAACGCCAGGTCATCGAATACCAGATCAAGGAAGAGCTCTACAACTGGCGCGCCGATGTGCGGCCCAACGTGCTGGGCAAGTTCGACGAACCCGAGGGCGATGCCTCGGGCGGCGAATGGGGCCGCTCCAACCCGAGCGACAACTGGCTGCTGCGCGCCAAGGCCGACCTGACGCCTGCCATCATCGCCAAGGCGATCGCCAAGCGCCTGAAAAAACTCGGCGTGCCGGCCGATGTGATCTCTCGCATGGACGAGCGCCTGGCCGTGATCGAGGGGCGTGAACGGGCTCTCGCTGAAGGCAAGGCCGACACCGGCGAGCGCGCGCCCTGGTTCTGCAGCGGCTGCCCGCACAACACCAGCACACGCGTGCCAGAAGGCTCACGCGCCGTGGCCGGCATAGGTTGCCACTACATGGCGACCTGGATGGACCGCTCCACCTCCACCTTCACCCAGATGGGCGGCGAGGGCGTGACCTGGGTGGGCCAGGCGGCCTTCACAACCGACGCGCATATTTTTGCCAACCTCGGCGACGGCACCTACTTCCACAGCGGGCTGCTGGCGATACGCCAGGCCATCGCCTCGGGCGTGAACATCACCTACAAGATTCTTTACAACGACGCGGTCGCCATGACCGGCGGCCAGCAGGTTGGTGAGCGGCCGGAGGGCCACTCGGTGCTGCAGATCATGCAAAGCCTGCGCGCCGAGGGCGTGGCCAAACTGGTGATCGTGACCGACGAGCCGCAAAAATACGACAGCGCGCCGCTGCTCGAGGGCGTGACGGTGCACCACCGCGACGAACTGGACCGCATCCAGCGCGAGTTCCGCGAACTGAAGGGCACGACCGCCATCATTTACGACCAGACCTGCGCGACGGAAAAACGCCGCCGCCGCAAACGGGGAACCCTGGTGGACCCGGAAAAACGCGTGGTCATCAACGAATTGGTCTGCGAAGGCTGCGGCGATTGCTCGGTGCAGTCCAACTGCCTGTCGGTGGAGCCGCTGGAGACCGAGTTCGGCCGCAAGCGCCGCATCAACCAGAACACCTGCAACAAGGATTATTCCTGCGTGAAGGGCTTTTGCCCCAGCTTCATCACGGTCGAGGGCGGCCAGTTGAAGAAACCGAAGAAAGAAAAGAAGGGCGCGCCCAACAGCCTGCCGCCGGTTCCAGAACCCATCTTGCCCGTGGCCGAACACGCCTGGGGCATTGTGGTCGGCGGCGTAGGCGGTACCGGTGTCATCACCATCGGCCAGTTGCTGGGCATGGCCGCGCACATTGAAGGCAAGGGCGTGGTCACCCAGGACGCGGGCGGCCTGGCGCAAAAAGGCGGCGCCACCTGGAGCCACATCCAGATCGCCAACCGGCCCGAAGCGATTTACACCACCAAGGTCGACACCGCCAAGGCCGACCTGGTCATAGGCTGCGACCCCATCGTGGCCGCCAGCAAATACACGCTGACCGTCATGCAGCCGGGCCGCACCTACGTAGCCATGAATTCGCATGGCACGCCGACGGCGGCTTTTGTGACCAACCCCGGCTGGCAGTTTCCGGGCGGCAATTGCGAAACTGCCGTCACTTCCGCAGTGGGCGCTGACTTGTTGGGCAGCTTCGATGCCGAGCAAGTGGCGGTGCAGCTGGTGGGCGATTCGATCTACACCAACCCGCTGATGCTGGGCTTCGCCTGGCAAAAAGGGCGCGTGCCGCTGTCGCATGCCGCGCTGATGCGCGCGATCGAGCTCAACGGCGTGCAGGTCGACAACAACAAGGCGGCCTTTGAATGGGGCCGTCGCTGCGCGCACGACCTGGCATCGGTGCAGGCTTTGTTCAAGGCGGCGCAGGTCATCGAATTCGTGAAGAAGCCGGCACTGGCCGAAATGCTGGCCAAGCGGGTGGACTTCCTCACGGCCTACCAGAACGCCGCCTACGCCCAGTCCTACCAGTCCTTTGTCGAGCAGGTGCGGGGCGCCGAGGCGGTGCTCGGCAAAACGACGCTGACCGAAGCCGTGGCGCGTTACCTGTTCAAGCTGATGGCCTACAAGGACGAGTACGAGGTGGCGCGCCTGCACACCGACACGGCCTTCCTGGGCAAAGTGAACGCCATGTTTGAAGGCGACTTCAAGCTTCATTACCACCTGGCGCCGCCGCTCATTGCGTCGAAAAACGACAAAGGCGAACTGCAGAAGAAGCAGTTCGGCCCCTGGATGCTGGGTGCGTTCAAGGTGCTGGCCCGCCTGAAGGGCCTGCGCGGCACCCCGCTGGACGTCTTTGGCCGCACCGAAGAGCGGCGCACGGAGCGGGCCCTGATCGAGGAATACAAAACCAGCCTGGAAGAAGTGCTGGCGGGCCTGACGGCCGAAAACCACGCCACGGCGCTGGAAATCGCCCGGATTCCCGAAATGATCAAGGGCTATGGCCACGTCAAGGCGCGCCACCTGGCCGCCGCGCGGCCGCAATGGGCCGCGTTGATGCAGTCCTTTCGTACCCCCGGATCTACCGTCCAGCGGAAAGCCGCCTGAGCCTGGGGCCGCCCCGACCCCGGCCTGTCCGTGCTGGACGGCGCGCGCGCCAGTGTGTCTTTAATATGTTGTGGAGTTAGCCGTGTTCATTTCTTCCGCCTTTGCCCAAACCGCTCCAGCCGCAGCCGCCGGTGGCGACATGATGTCGCTGTCCTCGCTTCAGGGCATGCTGCCCCTGGTGCTGATGTTTGTGGTGCTGTATTTCGTCATGATCCGCCCGCAGATGAAAAAGCAGAAGGAGCATCGCGCCATGATCGACGCGCTGGCCAAGGGCGATGAAGTCGCGACGGCCGGCGGCCTGCTCGGCAAGGTGAGCAAGCTGGGTGACGTTTACCTGACCCTTGAGCTGGCCCCCGGCGTTGAGGTGCAGATGCAGCGCAGCGCCATCATCCAGGTCCTGCCCAAGGGCGCGATCGGCACGGCCAAGTAAGGCATCAGGCCCCTTGTGAGGATCCACAGGGGCTTGCGGTATATCGGGGCTGCTGCTTGATGCGGGCGCCCCTTTTGTTCATTTGTCCACCAGGAACAGCCCTCCCATGAATCGTTATCCGGCCTGGAAGTACGCCATCATCGTGGTCGCGCTGCTGATCGCGGCTCTGTACACACTGCCCAATTTCTTCGGTGAAGCGCCTGCGGTCCAGGTGTCCAGCAGCAAATCCATCGTCAAAGTCGACAGCACGACCCTCGCCAAGGTCGAGCAGTCCCTCAAGGACGCCGGCATCGCGGCCGACGCCATCACGCTCGAAGGTAATTCCATCAAGGCGCGCTTCGGCGACACCGACACGCAGCTCAAGGCCAAGGATGCCATCCAGAAAGCCCTGGCGCCCGATGCGAACGATCAATCCTATGTGGTCGCGCTCAATCTGCTGTCGCGTTCGCCCGCCTGGCTGACTTCGCTGCATGCCTTCCCGATGTACCTCGGGCTGGACTTGCGCGGCGGCGTCCATTTCATGCTGCAGGTGGACATGCAGGCGGCGCTGACCAAGCGTGCCGAATCCCTGGCCGGCGACATCCGCCTGTCGTTGCGCGAGAAGAACATCCGGCACGGCGGCATCAGCCGCAATGGGCAGGCCATTGAAATCAAGGTGCGCGACTCCGCCACCCTGGCCTCCGCCAAAGGGCTGATCCAGGACCAGTTCGCCGACCTGCAGACCGTCGATGCGCCGGACGGCACCGAATACAAGCTGACGGCCAGCATCAAGCCTGAAGCCGCGCGCCGTATCCAGGACCAGGCGCTCAAACAGAACATCGTGACCCTGCACAACCGCATCAACGAGCTGGGCGTGGCCGAGCCGGTGATCCAGCAGCAGGGCATAGACCGCATCGTGGTGCAACTGCCCGGCGTGCAGGACACGGCCAAGGCCAAGGACATCCTGGGCCGCACCGCCACGCTGGAAATGCGCCTGGTGGACGACAGCGCCGAGGCTCGGGCCGCCGCGGGCAATACCGGCGCGGTCCCTTTCGGCGACGAGCGCTTCTTCGAACGCAACGGCCAGGCGGTGATCGTCAAGAAGCAGGTGATCCTGACCGGCGAGAGCCTGACGGATGCCCAGCCCGGCTTCGACTCGCAGAACCAGCAGCCCAAGGTGGACCTCACGGTCGATGCCAAGGGCGGGCGCATCATGCGCGACACCAGCCGCGAAAACCTCAAGAAGCGCATGGCCATCGTGCTGTTCGAAAAAGGCAAGGGCGAGGTCCTGACGGCGCCCGTCATCCAGGGTGAGCTCGGCAACCGCTTCCAGATTTCCGGCTCCATGAGCGTCACCGAAGCCAACGACCTGGCGCTGCTGCTGCGCGCCGGCTCGCTGGCCGCGCCCATGGAAATCATCGAGGAGCGCACCATAGGCCCGACCCTGGGCGCCGACAACATCTCCAAGGGCTTTCACAGCGTGTCCTGGGGGTTTGTCGTGATCGTGGCCTTCATGGCGGCGTATTACATGCTCTTCGGCCTGTTCTCCGGCCTGGCACTGGCCGTCAACCTGCTGTTGCTGGTGGCGGTGCTGTCCATGTTGCAGGCGACCCTGACCCTGCCCGGCATGGCGGCCATGGCGCTGGCGCTGGGCATGGCCATCGACTCCAACGTGCTGATCAACGAGCGCGTGCGTGAAGAGCTGCGCAGCGGGGCATCGCCGCAGGCGGCCATCCACGCGGGCTATGAACGGGCCTGGGCCACCATCCTGGACTCCAACATCTCGACGCTGATCGCCGGCCTGGCCTTGCTGGCCTTTGGTTCCGGCCCGGTCCGCGGCTTCGCGGTGGTGCAC